>JACKOW010000014.1 GCA_024234055.1 Rhodanobacteraceae bacterium | reverse complement strand
ACCGAGTTCACCCGCGGTGGTGACGGCCTTGCGGGCGCGCGCGAATGATGCTGATGACACCGTGCGCGACGCGGTTTCCTGGGCGCTGGCGCGGCAACAGTCGCGGCGGCAGCCAGAGCAGTTTCCATCGGCACTGGATCGCGGCGATCAGGTTCGCCTTCCGGGAAATGCGACGCCGTGGCTGTCGTAGGTCCAGACTTGTCTGGACGCTTTCCCTGGTTCGCTATCCGGGCTGGAGCGTTCAGGCAAGTCCAGACCCACGTGCAAAAACCAATTTCTGAGGGAGGTTGATACCAAGAGCATCACGCGGAGTTCGCAAAGTAGAAGCAGAGAGAACGCTGAGAAAGGCAGGCTGAGGACGTAAAGCTCTTCTCTGCGTTCCCTCTGCTCCTTCTCCGCGTTCTCTGCGTTCCGCACTTCGTCCCCGGTGTGCCAGGGGTAGCGGTCGTCCGATCCCGGCCGGTCGCAACGCGGGGACGCCCCTACATCCAGTCTGCGCGCGCGCTTCGATAGCGCCGCAACAGCGCCTCGGTCGAACTGTCCAATCCGCTCATCGGCGCCTCGCCGGTGACCATGGGCAGCAGTTGCCCGCAGATTTCCTTGCCCAGCTCCACGCCCCACTGGTCGAAGGAATTGATGCCGAGCATGCGTCCGGCCAGGTACACCTTGTGCTCCATCAGCGCGATCAGTGCGCCGACCGAGCGCGCATCCAGCTGATCCAGCAGCAGCGTGGTGCTCGGCCGGTTGCCGGCAAACACGCGCTGGCGGGCACGCGCCTGCGCTGCTGCATCCGAGGGATCTGCTTCCTGCGCCAGCGCTTCGGCGTAGCTGCGCCCACGCAACAGTGCCGCACCTTGCGCCGCCATATTGGCAATCAAGGCATCGTGATGGCCGTCGAAATCGTGCTCGACCCTGGCCGCAGCGATGAAACTCACCGGCACCACATCGGTGCCCTGATGCAGGGCCTGGAAGAAGGCGTGCTGAACACTGGTGCCAACGCCGCCCCAGACTACCGGTGCGGTGGGATAGCTCATGGTCTCGCCGCTGACGTCCACCGATTTGCCGTTGGATTCCATCTCCAGTTGCTGCAGGTATTCGGGCAGACGGGCCAGGCGTTCGTCATAAACCACAACGGCGTGCGAGGGGTGCCCAAAGCCGCAGCGATGCAAGAGCTCGATCAGAGCCAGCAGGAACCCGGCATTGCTCTCCCAGGGCTCGTGCAACACGTGCTGGTCGATCTGGTGGGCGCCATCAAGGAGCGCGCGGAAGCGCCCGATCCCGAGGGCATAAACCAGCGGGAAACCGATCGCACTCCAGACCGAATAGCGACCACCCACTGCCTCACTGAAAGCCAGGATGTGGGTTTCGGGCACGCCCAGCGCCCGCGCCGCATCGGGCCTGGCGGTCACTGCGATCAGGCGCTGGCTGATCTCGGATTCGGTGAGACCATGCGCGCGCATCCAGTGCATCGCGCTGTCGGCGTTCATGCGCGTTTCCTGGGTGCTGAAGCTCTTCGAAGCCAGCACGAAGGCGCTGCGGCGGGGATCCAGATGCCGCAGGACCGCGTCCAGCGCGTTGCCATCGACATTGGCGACAAAGCGCAATCGACGGCCCGGCAGGGCCTGGGCACCCAGCGCCTCATAGACCAGCCTCGGCCCCAGATCGGAGCCGCCGATGCCCAGATTGACCAGGGTTTCGATACCCTCCTCGGCCAGCTTCTCACCCAGCGCCGCCATGCGCCGCAGTGCGCTCTGCATGTCGTCATGGCGGTCACGCAGGGCCTCGCTCACCGGCGTGCCTTCGGGCACACGCAACAGTGTGTGCAGCGCCGCACGGCCTTCGGACGCATTGACGGTATGGCCGTCAAACAGGGCTTTCAGCGCACCGCGCAACTGCATGCGCTCGGCCAGTTGCGCCGCGGCGGCGACCAGATCGTCGCTCAGCGCCTGCTTGGACAGATCCAGCCAGGCACCCGGCAACTCCAGCGCGAAACGCTGGGCGCGGCCCGGATCGCGTGCGAACATTCCGCGCAAATCGGCGCCAGGCCCGCGTGCATGCGCGCGCAGCAGCTGCACAAGTTCGGTACGCAACTCGGAAAACTCGGACATGGGGTCGCTCCGCAAGCCAGGACATTGAGGCCAAGTCTGGTCCCGACAGCACCGAATTTGAAGCGCCGGAATGCGGGCGAAAAAAAACCCTCACCAATTCGGCGAGGGTTTAATCGGAGTGACGATTACCTCAACGCGCCCTGCGTGCTCTAGCTGCGTGTTGCTTCGCTACCAGAGTGGTTGCAAAAGTACCACAGCATGTTGCGGAAATCCATACAGCGCCGCGGATTGTTCAGTTTTTTGCAACCTCGATCAGGATCTTGTGAAACGCAGGTTGTCGATCAGCCGCGCCCGACCCAGCCAGGCGGCCGCCAGGACTACCAGTTCCCGCTCCCCCGGCGCTGGCAGCTGCAGCGATTCGGCGGATCGCACTTCCAGATAATCGGGCCGGAATCCCTGCTCAACCAGATCGGCTCGGGCGGCCGCCGTGAGCCGGTCCACCTCATCACCGGCCTGGACGCCCGCAGCTACTCGCTGCAAGGCGCGATAGATGGCGCCGGCCTGCAGGCGTTCATCTGCGCTCAGATACTGATTGCGCGAACTCAAGGCCAGACCATCGGCGTCGCGGGCCGTCGGCGCTCCGACAATTTCGATCGGGAAACCCAGATCAGCGCTCATGCGTCGGATCAGCAGCAATTGCTGGTAGTCCTTTTCGCCGAAGACCGCGACATCGGGGGCCACGTGATTGAACAAGCGCGCCACCACAGTAGCAACGCCGCGGAAATGTCCAGGGCGCACCGCCCCGCAGAGGATTCCGGACAGACTGGGCACATCGACCCAGGCCTCGGTCTCGCCGAAGGGATAGATCGATTCAATGGTCGGGGTGAACAGCACATCGGTGCCCGCCGCCTTGAGGAACTCGGCATCGCGCTCCAGCGTGCGCGGATAGGCCGCGTAATCCTCGGATGGACCAAACTGGGTGGGATTGACGAACACACTGGCCACCACCCGATCCGCCAGCTCACGCGCCCGATCGATCAGCGAGATATGCCCCGCATGCAGATTGCCCATGGTGGGCACGAAGGCAATGCGCAGGCGCGCAATCCGCCACTCACGCAGCTCTTCGCGCATGGGCGCGGGCTCATTGAATCGATGCATTCCTGCTACTCCAAGATTGTGGATGTGTCATTGCGAGCCACCTGTTTCGGCGAGAAACTGCACACGGGCCATGAACCCGGTGTCGTAGGTCATGTTGTCCGCGTCAGCGGACTACGTGACATCGAATTGCGTCACGTAGCTCGCTACGCGAGCAACGTGACCTACAACAGCAAATCAACAACTTGCGATATGGGCTCGTGGAGAGTCACCTGTTTCGGCCCAACACTGCCTGCGAGCCATGAACCCCCGGCGTCATTGCGACCCCGGACTTGATCCGGGGGAAGCAATCCAGGGATGTGCGGCGCTACCCTGGATTGCTTCGTCGCTGCGCTCCTCGCAATGACGCATCAACAACTTACGATATGGGTTCATGGAGCGCCATGAACCGCAAGTTGCCCGTAGGAGCGACCTCGCGTCGCGACCAGCAAGCCGCACGTCCGCAGCGGTGGTCGCGCCGCAAGGGCCCTCCTACGGGTGGACGAAGCTGACGCTGTGCTCATGCGGACTTCAAATCAACAACTTACGATATGGGTTCATGGAGAGCGTAGCGAAGCAATCCAGGGCTCAGAAGCTATGCTCCGGCGTCGGAAAGCGCCGGGCGCGGACGTCTTCGATGTAGCGTTCGACTGCACCTTGGACGCTCCCGGTTTCGATCAGAAAATCCTTGGTGAAGCGCACTCGCTTGCCCGGGGTGATGCCGAGCGCATCGTAGCTGACCAGGATCTGGCCGTCGGTATCGACACCGGCACCGATGCCAATGGTCGGAATCGGAATGGCCTGGGTGATGTCGCGGGCAAGACTGGCCGGCACGCATTCGAGCACCAGCGCCTCGGCGCCGGCTTCGACCACGGCATGCGCCTGCTCAAGCATGATCCGCTGGGCTGCCTCCTCGCGACCCTGCACGCGGAAACCGCCCATGCGCAGGACCGACTGCGGGGTCAGCCCCAGATGAGCGCAGACGGGCACTTCGCGCATCGTCAGGAAGCGGATGACCTCCAGCACACAATCCTGACCGCCTTCGAGCTTGACCATGGCGGCGCCCGCATCGACCAGCATGCGCTGGGCATTGACCAGCGCCCGTTCCGGCGTGGCATAGCTGAGGAAAGGCAGATCGGCCATCAGCAGGGCGCGGCTGAGACCGCGACGCACCGCGGCGCAGTGATAGACGATGTCGTCGACCTGTGTCGGCAAGGTGGTGGCGTGACCCTGGATGACCATGCCGAGCGAGTCGCCGACCAGCACCACATCGATGCCGGCGGCGTCGAGCACATGGGCGAAGCTGGCGTCGTAGGCGGTCAGGGCGGTGATCACCTGTCCTTCCTGTTTCATCTTGCGCAGACCGGGAACACTCACCGGGCGTTGCGCAGGCACAGAGGCAGCAGAGGCGTACATGAATCTCCGGGCGGTCTAGTTCGGGGCGCAGGTCGCTGGCAGGCGCCAGCACAGGCTAGCGAATTCCGGGCTCAGCAGCGACCGCAGCGGAACAGATCCCGGCAGGATCAGTTCTGGTGACAGATCCGCCAGCGGCAACAGCACAAAGGCGCGATCCTGCAGGCGCGGATGCGGCAGTTGCAGATCGGGCTCGTCGATGCTCGCCGACCCGTACAGCAGCAGATCCAGATCCAGGGTGCGCGGGCCGTTGCGGCGGCCGCTGCTCCGATCGCGCCCCTGCGCCTGTTCGATCTCGAGCATGGCCAGCAGCAGTTGCCGTGGCGACAGCGAGGTGTCGATCGCGGCCACCGCATTGACGTAGTTGGCCTGATCCGGATCGCCCCAGGGCAAGGAGCCATACAGGGGCGAGACCGCTATCCAGCGACTGCCCGGCAACTGCTGCAGCGCGCTGACGGCACGGGCGATCTGCTGTTCCGGCCGATCCAGATTGCTGCCGAGGCCAATGTACGCGCGCTCTGCCATCGTTACTCGGCGGGCGCTGCCGGCGCACCCGGCGCCCGACGACGGCGCCGACGGCGACGCTTGGCGGGCGGCTCCTCTTCGGATGGCAGCGAGGCGGGACCCGCCTTCACGGCAGGTGCGGCCCGGAACAGGGCATCAAATTCATTCTCGCCGCAGGTCTGAGCCTTCTCCCAGCGCTCGGCAATCGGCCGCAGCAGCGGATCGACCTGGGCGCGCAAAACCATGAAGTCGAAGGCTGCACGGAAACGCGGATGACGCATCAGCCGGCGCGCACGGCTGGGCGAATTGGTTTCCAGTCGGGGTTGCAGCTCCCAGATTTCGCGGGTGACGATCGAAAACCGGCGCGGCAGCGCAACCCGCTCCATGGCGTCCTGAAACACGATCTCTGCGGCATCGGCCATCGCACCCTCGGCGTGGATGTCGATACCGGCGCAGGCCATCTGGAAGGGCTCCCACAGGAAGGCTGCAAACAGGAAGGCTGGCGTGATCGGCTTGTCCGCGGCCACCCGCAGATCGGTACTGCGCAGCGCCGCCCGGATCAGGGCGCCAGCATAGGGCTGGCCGGTATCGCTGTTGATGCTGACCGAGGGAAACAGATGCTCGAACAGGCGCAGTCTGAGCAGCTGCTCATAGCTCTTTTCGGCATGACCATAGAGGAACAGCTTCTGCAGATCGTCGAACAGTCGTGCTGGCGGAATGCCATCGAGCAGGTTGGCGAGGCGACCGATCGGCTCCTCGGTGCCGCGCTCCAGCGTGAAACCGAGCTTGGCGGCGAGGCGCGCAGCCCGCAGCATGCGCACCGGATCCTCGCGATAGCGTTGCTCTGGATCGCCGATCAGCCGCAGCTGACGCTTGTCCAGATCCTGCAGACCGCCGACGAAATCACGCACGGCGAAGTCGTCGATACTGTAATAGAGCGCGTTGACGGTGAAATCGCGGCGCCGGGCATCTTCTTCCAGCGTACCGAAGACGTTGTCGCGCAAGACCAGGCCTTCCGCCTCGACTTCGCGCTCGGGGTGATCCTCGCCCTCGACGCCGCCACCACGGAAGGTGGTGACTTCAATGATTTCGTTACCGAAGCGCACGTGGGCGATGACGAAACGACGGCCGATCAGCCTGCAGGTGCGGAACACCTTGCGGATTTCTTCGGGATGAGCGTCGGTGGCGACATCGTAGTCCTTGGGATCGCCGCCGAGCAGCAGATCCCGCACCGCGCCGCCTACCAGATGGGCCTGGAAACCGGCCTCACGCAAACCATAGAGCACACGCACCGCGGCCGAGCTGATCCGCTTGCGCGAAATGATGTGCTGTGGCCGCTCAAGCACCAGCGGCTGATGCTCGGAATGTCTGTCCATGTCGATCATCTACTATCCATGTAGTCAGAAGTTTGCGGGCACTTCGTCCCGCTGCTGGTTGTGGCGCGCCTTCACCACCGCTATTATTGCAGAGCTCAGCAAAGCTCCCTTCGTCTAGCGGTCAGGACGTGGCCCTCTCAAGGCTAAAACACGAGTTCGATTCTCGTAGGGAGCGCCAATTTCGGTACTTGCCCCCCAATGCCCTTTGTTGTCATCGAAAACTGCATCAAGTGCAAGTACACCGACTGTGTCGAAGTCTGTCCGGTGGATTGCTTTCATGAAGGCCCGAACTTCCTGGCCATCGATCCGGACGAGTGCATCGACTGCACCCTGTGCGAGCCCGAATGTCCTGCCAACGCCATCTTCCCCGAAGATGATGTGCCGGCAGGCCAGGAACACTTCATCGCGCTGAATCGTGAACTGGCGGCCGGATGGCCGACCATCACCACCCAGAAAGCGCCTCCGCCCGACGCCAAGGAATGGGACGGAAAACCGGACAAGCTGCGCCTGCTGGAGCGCTGAAAGCCCGGCTTTCCGGCCGCAGATCTCAACGCAGACGTGCTTCAACGGCACCCAGCACGGTCATGGCAGGATCGTCTTTCCGGGTAGCCCCGGAGGCATCCACGACGGTCACGATGGAACCCGCGTCGGCCTGCGCCACCTGCACGATCATTCTCGCCGAGGGCGCCTCGGCGCCGAACATGCGCTTGAACAGGCCCGGTCGAGGCGGCGGCGACGCCAGTTCAACATCGTAAGTCAGTCCTTCCGGGTTCTTCGCCAGTACCTTGCAGCACTGGCTGCGTTCCAGAGCGATGCCGACGCGCCGGAAAGCGCTGTCGGTGGCATCGGCCAAGGGCAGCACGGCATTGGCGGCGCGCGGAAAGCCGCTGCGAGCCACCGCCACGGTGTTGCCGAGCGTCGGCGGTGCGGTGTCCACATTGCTGGCCACACCTTGAACGGCGGGAACCTGGAGCGCCGGATTCGGCGCCGGAGCGATCAGATCGCCGGGCACCTTCAGCGGCGGAGTCTCCTTGGCATCTTCATAGATGATCTGCCGATCCACCCAGCTACAACCCACCTGCAGAGCCAGGGCCACCATCAGCAGCAGTTTTCCGTGACTGGTCCAGCGCGCTCGAGACATTCGGTCATCCGTTCCTGTTGTGTTTGATCGCGGCGTTTGCCGGACCAGGCTCATGCTGCCAGTGCGGTATCCAGAACCACGCCAGCGTGCCGCAATGCCGCGCCTAGCGCCGGACGATGCTCAGGCGACAAGGGTAACAGCGGCAGCCTGAGTACATCCTGCATGCGCCGCATCATGGCCAGCCCGGCCTTGACCGGCGTCGGGTTCGGCTCCAGCCCGGCGGCGGCGTACAGGGGTGCAAGCATAGCGTCGATTTCCCTCGCTGCCTGCATGTTGCCGGCCCGGGCGCTACGGTACAGTTCAGCGCAGGCTGCAGGTACGCAGTTGGCGACCACCGAGATCAGACCATCGGCACCCGCGGAAAATGCCCGCAAGGCTGTGGAGTCGTCACCACTCAGCACCGCAAAGCCCGGCTGACGCAAGCCCAGCAGCGCCTGCATGCGCGCCGGATCGGGCAAGGCTTCCTTGACGCCGATGATCCGAGGATGCGCCGCCAGCCGCGCCACTGTTTCCGGCTGCAGATCGACACCGGTGCGCGCCGGCACGTTGTAGAGAATGACAGGCAGCCCGCCGGCCTCGGCCAGTTGCTGGAAATGCGCCAGCAGGCCCGCCTGCGTCGGCCGCGAGTAATAGGGAGTGACCGCCAGAACCGCATCGGCACCAATGCCTCGCGCCAGCTGCGCCAGGCGCACAGCCCTGGCCGTCGAGGCGCCACCGGCTCCGGCAATCACCGGCACCCGGCCGGCAGCGCGGGACACGCCGATCTGCAACAGCGCCGCCAGTTCGGATTCCTCCAGCGCCCCGGATTCACCGGTCGATCCGCCGATCACCAGACCATGACTGCCCTGCTCCAGCTGCCAATCAACCAGAGCCTCGAAAGCCAGCAGATCGAGAGCGCCATTGCGCTGAAACGGGGTCACCAACGCCGGGATGCTGCCCTGTATGTGCACGAATGCTGGAGTCCATGATCAAGCTGACCCCCGATCTTACTTGCGGCATTTCCGAGCTGACAAGTATCCTGTGGGGCTCAGTCGGGCGTCCCTTCGGGCAGCTCGCGCCTCCGCCCCTTCAGCTGAAGACCGTGTCCGATCCCAATCCCCGCCCAAACGTCCCCGAGAATCATCTGCTGATCTCGGCCATCGCCCCCAATACGGTGGCGCTGTTGACCTTCATCGGCAAGCGCGTGCTGGATGCCGGCTGCAATCTGCTGGAGGCGCGCGTGGCCCTGCTGGGCCAGGAAGTATCGGTGTTGCTGCTGGCTTCGGGTTCCTGGGACGCCATTGCCAAGTGCGAGTCGGCGCTGGGCAAGGTGCAGCGTGACGATCAGATGGTGCTGACCATGCGTCGCACCAGTTCACGCGAGCTGACCGGCAGCAGCCTGCCGTACACGGTGGAAGTGATCGCTGCCGACCGGCCCGGCATTCTTTACCAGCTGGCTGAATTCTTCTCGCGACGAGGCATCACCGTCGAGGCGCTGAGCTCTTCGCGCTATCGCGCTGCGCAGACCGGTGCCGAGATGTTCTCCGCACAGATTTCCATCGGCATACCGGCGGCCGCCCATATCTCCAGCCTGCGCGAGGATTTCCTGGAGTTCTGCGACACCCTCAATCTGGATGCCATTCTGGAACCAATCAAGGGCTAGCAGCCTGTCCGCATTTCTCACACCTGACCGGCTGTCTGGAGTCACGCGCACGGCTGGCTGTTTTTGGGCATTCTCGGAGGGCACATCGCGCCCGAGCCCGGAGACCCAATGAGTCAGAAGAAGCGGATCTATGTTCTGGACACCAATGTACTGATGCACGACCCCAGCGCCGTGTTCCGCTTCGAGGAGCACGACGTCTATCTGCCCATGATGGTGCTGGAGGAACTGGACGCCGCCAAGAAGGGCACGTCTGAAGTCTCGCGCAATGTGCGCCAGGTCAGCCGCTTCCTCAATGAACTGCTGGAAGCCAACGGCGCCAACACGCTGGACAAGGGTATCGCCCTGAAGCGTCCCGACGGCCTTGATCTGGGACGCCACAAGCCGCGCGGTCACCTGCGCTTCCAGACCACCGCGAGCAAGGCCAACGGCCATAGTTTCGGCACGGTGATCCCGGACAACCAGATCCTGCACGCGGTGCTGCAATTGCGCGAAGATCATCCGCGCACCCCGGTGGTCCTGGTCACCAAAGACATCAATCTGCGGATCAAGGCCAAGATCCACGGGATCTCTGCCGAGGATTATGAAAACGATCGGGCGCTGGACGATCTGGCGCTGCTCTACACCGGCGTCGACCTGCTCAAGCCAGAGTTCTGGGGTCGCCATCCGGAGTTGGAATCGTGGTCTGAACGCGGCCGCACCTATTACCGCGTCAAGCTCAAGCGCGATGAGCGCTGGCATCCCAACCAGTTCCTGCACTTCGGCGACGACAATCAGGTGGCGCTGCGGGTACTCAGAGTTGAGGGCGGCAAGGCGGTGCTGCAGATCGTCGATGACTACCAGAACAACCCACATCGGGTCTGGGGCATCAGCGCCCGCAACCGTGAGCAGAACTTCGGCCTCAATGTGCTGATGGATCCGGAAGTCGATTTCGTCACCCTGCTCGGCACCGCCGGCACCGGCAAGACGCTGCTGGCTCTTGCCGCCGGCCTGGCGCAGACCATGGATCAGCAGCGCTACAAGGAGATCATCGTCACCCGGGCGACGGTGCCGGTAGGCGAAGACATCGGTTTCCTGCCCGGCACCGAAGAAGAAAAGATGACGCCGTGGATGGGCGCACTCAACGACAATCTGGAGGTGCTGGCCAGCCCACAGGATTCCAGCAACTGGGCTCGTCAGGCCACCAATGATCTGTTGTCTTCCCGCATCAAGGTGCGCTCGATGAGCTTCATGCGCGGACGCACGTTCCTGTCGCGCTATGTCATCGTCGATGAGGCCCAGAATCTGACTCCCAAGCAGATGAAGACCTTGCTGACCCGAGCCGGGCCAGGCACCAAGATGGTGTGCCTGGGCAATGTCGAACAGATCGACACGCCCTATCTGACGGAAACCACCTCAGGCCTCACCTTTGCGGTGGACCGTTTCCAGTATTGGCCGCACAGCGCGCATATCACCCTGCGCCGGGGCGAGCGCTCACGCCTGGCCGATTTCGCGTCGGAGGTGTTGTAACGGCACCACAGGCGCGCGGAAGCGAGCAAAGCCCAGCAGAAGCAGCGGAGCGAGCTCCGCTCTACCAGAGCGTCGGTGTACGAGGCTGTTTTAGTGCCGAGCTTGCTCGGCAGGATCTGCAGCTCTTCCTTCAAGGCGAAAAGCACAAGCTCAGCCGGAGCAGCGCAGCGAGCTCCGCTCTACCAGAGTGCCGGTGTACGAGGCTGCTGTAGTGCCGAGCTTGCTCGGCAGGATCTGCAGCTCTTCCCTCAAGGCGAAAAGCACAAGCTCAGCCACAGCAGCGGAGCGAGCTCCGCTCTACCAGAGTGCCGGTGTACGAGGCTGTTGTAGTGCCGAGCTTGCTCGGCAGGGCCGACCTAGAACCTGAGGTTCCACATCGCTTCGAACTCGAAATGGGTCGAGTCGGTGGGGTCCACGTTGCGGGCGAAGGGCGAGCCCAGGACATATTCGGCGCCGGCATAGCTGGCGGTCAATCGCACTTCGCCCAAACTGCCCAGGGTCCGCCCCAGACCCAGTGACCAGTTGGAATCGCTCTGGATACCCGAGATCGCCTGCTGCAACAGCGGCGCGGTGGGGTTGGGCTGCAGGCTGGTGCTGTAGCGCAGAGCCCACTGCCAGCGCTGGTCTCCGCCTTGAAGGGCAGCGGAATAGACGGTCAGGTCTTCCCAGGCAAAACTGGGGCTGGAGCTGTCGCCCAGCAGCGACAGGAAACGGTTCGGCAGCGCGTAGCTGGAGAAGCCATTGATGTCACTGTAGAACACATGCTCGGCACCGAGCACCAGTTGCGCACCGGGTGCCAGTTGCGCCGACACACCGAAAGCTGCGGATGCAGGTATGTCCAGATCGCCGGGTTCGGAATAGACCCCGCGGTAGGACTTGTAGGTGTTCATGTCCACGCGTGAGCGCAGGCCCACGCTCCAGCTGACGCGTTCGGCCACGGGCGCACCGATGGCAAAGGCCAGACCGGTGCCGCGCGATTCCTCGGCACTCACTGCCGAACCCGGCAACTGACTGTCGGGCGAGTCGACCAGGGGCGACAAGGTGCCGCTGGCGAAGCGTTGATCGGCAAAGACCGCGTCCACGCCCACCGAAAAGCCTGTATTCGACTGCACGAACAGCCCGGAGGTCAGCACGCGACGATCCAGAGAACCATCGCTGATGGCAGACACGGTCGGGTCTCTGCTGGCTTGCAGACGCGAGTCTGGGCGGTCAGTGAGGCGCATGGCCCGAGCGAACAAGGTCCAGTCCTGCCCCGATGCCAGCGGCACCACCAGAAGATCGCTGATGACCCGACTCAGCGGGTTGAGTGTCGGCGCTTCGGTCAGCGCTTCGAGATCCACCCATGAGAAATTGGGTGCCAGCCGCTGCGCGGCGGCGACCCGCAACGGACCCCGGAGCACGGTCTTGGTCGACGTGCCGGAATCCCCCAAATAACCGTCGGACGGCTGCTGGGCGAAGAGAAAAGAAGGGACGGCGAGGAGTAAACTCGCCGTCCCAATCAAATTTATCAAGTGTGCTCTCGCCTGCATGCCCCTGAAGCCCGCTAGAAGAGAAGGAGTGTTGCTTCTAGCCGACGCCAGAATCGCAAAAAAACAACAGCGCGTCAAGTACGCAACACATTCAATTTTCCGTTGCTTTTTTACCACAGGACCCGCTCATGACCCTGCCCAGCAAACCGCGCGCCCATGCCTTGACCATTGCCGGATCGGACTCGGGCGGCGGCGCCGGCATCCAGGCAGATTTGCGCGCCTTTGCCAGTCAGGGCGTCTATGGGCTCAGCGCCATCACAGCCGTGACAGCCCAGAATTCGCGCGAGGTGAGTGCCGTGCAGTTGCTGTCCAGCCGACTGGTACGCGCCCAGATCGAGGCGGTGGCTTCCGATTTCCCGGTAGCTGCAGTCAAGACCGGCATGCTCGGCAGCCGTGTCATCGTCCGCCTGGTCGCCAGCCTGGCACGTGGTGCCTTGGCAGATCGCCCGTGGGTCATTGATCCGGTGATGATCGCCACGACCGGGGCGAGCTTGCTGCAGGCAGCGGCAGAGCGAAGCGTGCGCGAGGAGCTGCTGACACTGGCCACCGTATTGACGCCGAACGTGCCTGAAGCCGAGGTGTTGCTGGGTCGTTCGCTGAGCCGCCAGAGTCAACTGGAAAGGGCGGCCGCCGATCTGCGCGAGCTCGGCGCGCACGCGGTGCTGCTCAAGGGCGGGCATGTGCCGGGACGCGAAGTCATTGATGTCTACGCCGATCCCGCCGGCATCACCCTGTACCGGGCCCCGCGCCAGCGCCTCAACGGCCATGGCACCGGCTGCTGCCTGGCCTCGCTGATTGCGGCCAGACTGGCACTGGGCGAAGCGCCGGCGGGCGCGGTTGCCAACGCCCTCACTGCCTTCCGGGCAGCGCTGGACAAGGGCGCCCTGGTGGGCAGCGCGCCTGTCTGGGTGCCCTACCCCGTGGGACCGCGAGCGCTGGCCTGCTGAGGGCAATTCGATCAGGCACCCTTGATCCGGGCCACCAAGGCCGCCGTGAACTCCTCGGTACCGGCACTGCCGCCCAGGTCGCGGGTGAGCCGATCCCTGGCCGTGAGGGTAGCGGTGATGGCGGCGCGCAGCCTTGCGGCAGCATCCGCCAGCCCAAGGTGATCCAGCATCAGGGCCGCCGCCAGCAGCAGCGCAATTGGATTGGCTACACCCTTGCCGGCGATGTCTGGCGCAGAACCGTGAACCGCCTCGAAGATCGCAGCATCGGTACCGATGTTGGCGCCGGGCGCCAGGCCCAGGCCACCCACCAGCCCAGCGCACAGATCCGAGAGAATGTCGCCAAACAGATTGGTGGTGACGATGACATCGAACTGATGCGGATCCATCACCAGCTGCATGCAGGCGTTGTCGACGATCATGTCGTTGACTTCAATGCCCGGATAGTCCTTGGCGATCGCCTTTGCCGTGCGCAGGAACAAGCCCGAGGTGGTCTTCAGGATGTTGGCCTTGTGGACGATGGTGATGCGCCTGCGACCGGTACGCACGGCCAGATCGAAGGCGTAGCGGGCAATGCGCTCGGAACCGCGCCGGGTCACCTGGATCATCGACTGCGCCATCTCGCCGTCGGCCGAGAGGGTCTGCCCCTCGCTGCGGTAGGCACCTTCGGTGTTTTCACGCACCGTCAGCAGATCAATGTCGCTGTAGCGCGAGCGGGTGTTGGGAAAGGACAGCGCCGGCCGGACGTTGGCGTACAGATCGAATCTTCGACGCAATTCCACGTTGAGTGAGGAAAAGCCCTCTCCGACGGGCGTGGTCAGCGGCCCCTTCAAGGCCACGCGCGTGCGCGTGATCGAATCCAGCGTACTTGCCGGCAGCAGACTGCCATGTTCTTCCATGGCCGCAAGGCCAGCACTGGCGAATTCGAAGCTGAGGCCGCACTCGAGCGCTTCGAGGACATGCAAGGTCGCGTCGGTAATTTCGGGGCCGATGCCGTCGCCACGGATGACCGTGATGGTTTTGTTCATTAGAATTGCCAAGCAATGTGACGTTGTGACTATCCGAAGGACTCGGGGTCGGCGTAAACTAGACCCCCGCGCCCGGTGCGGCAACTCGCCGATGGTCGTGGATTGTCATGTGGTTCAGCAGAAATGGATGAGGTGGGCGATGCGCACGATGATGGCGACGATGGGATTGATCCTGTGTCTGCCGCTGCAGGCAATGGCGCAGATGGGCCTCCACCAGATCGAGACCATACCCGCCACTCCGATGGCCGGCAGCGCCTTCCAGATCCGGGTGACGGGCTCCTGGCCCAACACCTGCGCGCCGGAAGTGATGCCGGTAGTGGTGGACGGCGTCAATATTGATGTATCTGTGCGCCAGCGCGACGCCATTTGCGGCGCTGCAATCACACCTTATTCTGTCGTGGTCGACCCCGCTGCCGTGGCGCCGGCCGGCTTTCCGGCACCCCGTATCTACCGCGTGCGTTTCTCGATCAAGGATGCGATCAACCAGCCCAAGTTGCTGGCCTTCCGCACCGTCGATATGACCGCGCCCAGCGCCCATGATGTCCAGCCCGAAGCCGGCTTCTGGACCCCGGATGTGCAAGGCGAGTTTCAGACCAGTGGCAGCGGCATCGGCTTCATGGTCGAACGCCAGGGCACGACGCTGGCCATGACCACCAATGCCTACACTCTGAATGGGCAAACCGCCTGGTATCTCAGCGCTGGCGCCATTGCCCGCTCCAGCTTTCGAGGCGATCTGCTGCGTTCGATGGGCGGACAGCCGCTCTGGGGCACCTATCGCGGGGCGCAATCGGTCGAACCTGCGGGCAATGTCGATATCGAATTCAGCACCAATTCGACGGCTGTGGTCTGGTACGCACGCCCCAGCGGTGATGGCATCTTCGACGAACTGGAGTTGATGCCGATCTCGATCCATCGGATGAACTTCGCGCTGGCGGCCGACGGTCGCGCTCTGGCCGGGGTCTGGGCTTTCAGTGGCTATGATCAAAAGAGCCCGGTTTCGCCGAAGACCATCCGCTTCACCTATCGCGAAGATCGCATCCTGGCCTCCGAGGCCATCCTCGTCTCGGAAGAAGGCTATGAGCTGCGCTGCGTCATTGACCCGGAACAGGCCGAAGTGGCGCCGTCGGTTTGTCGACTGCTGTTCGGTGGCTCCGATGTGGCCCGCTTCGACAACAACGGCCTGACCCGCCTGTCGGGTCACAGCGCCAACGGCGACGACATCACGCTGGTGCGCTTGAGCGACTGACGCCGGTACAGCCGGACGCGCGCCACGCCTCGGCGCGCGCCCGAGCACCGATCGGCAGCACCATCAATCCCCAGCCGGGGCACTCCCTGAATCTTCCGCAGCGAGTTCGTCCAGAAAGTCGACCGCCCGTCGCAGATGCGGAATGACGATCGAGCCACCGACCACCAGACCCACACTCATCGCCTCGAAGATCTCCTCGAAGCTGAGCCCTGCCTGCCGACATTGCGCCAGGTGGTAACTGACGCAATCGTCACAACGCAGCACCAGTGAGGCCACCAACCCCAGCAACTCCTTGGTGCGCACGTCCAGATGCCCGCCTTCGCCGTAGCACTGGCGATCCAGAGCAAAGAAGCGCCGCGCGACCTGATTGTCGATACCGAGGATGCGCTCGTTCATGCGCTGCCGATAGGACACGAATTCCTTCAGACGCCCGCTCATGCAGCGCTCCCGGCCAGCATGGGATCGAGCTTGCCGGCGCGGTCCAGCGCCACCAGATCGTCATGCCCACCGACATGCTCGCCGTTGATGAAGATCTGCGGCACGGTCCGGCGCTGACTGCGGGTCAACATTTCCTCACGCCGCTGCGGCGACAGGTCCACGCGGATTTCCTCGATCTGGGTCGCACCCTTGCGTGACAACAAGCCCTTGGCGGCAACGCAATAGGGGCAGATCGCCGTGGTGTACATCTCGATTTTCGCCATGGGCGGTTTTCTCCGGCTGGATGAGGGAAAGGCGATGGGCGCCATGGCCACGTTGGCGCCAGCATCGCGAGGGTCTACAAACAATGCTCAGGTTTGGGCAAACCCGCCACTTTGCAAGCCTGCTTGGCCGGGCCGTCCGGGAACAACTGATACAGGCGACGACTGCTGGCACGGGCTTCGCCCAGCAAGGGGGCAATGGCCTTGACCAGCACCCGCATCGGCGGACTGAGCCCGAAGCGGGCGTGATAGTCGCGCAGGAACTCCACCACCGCCCAGTGGTCGGCACTCAGCACCAGTCCTTCGGCCGCCGCGGCAATTTCCGCGAACCGGGTGGTCCAGGCCGTGGAATCGAGCAGATAACCCTGCTCGTCGCACTCGAAATCGCTCGCGTCCAATCAGTTCCACTCCAGCAATATTTCATGCGAGGCGATCAGCCGCCACCAATGCCGATCATCGATCACTTCGATGGCAGGCGGCACTGCCAGGCCCGCAAGCAACGCAATCTGCGGGATCACGCAGCGCAGCTCAAGCGCCAGACTGCGTTTCCATGCCGCGATCGCCCCCAGATCGGCCGTAGCGGCGTCAAGCAGGACCAGCACATCACCCTCGCCGAGGGCCAGTTCCAGCTGGGCCCAGTGCTCGCGGGCGGTCGGCCCCACCGACACATGATGCAGTGCGCTCATTCACCACACCTGCAGGGCGGCCTGGCGCAGCCATTGACGCCAGGCGGGCGGGTCGATCCAGCGCAGCGGCAGCACCGGCTGACGCCCGGCCAGCGCATCCGGACAGGGTCCGCGAGCGATGATCGGCGCCAGATCCAGCAGGGCCAGACTGGAAAAAGCCCGGGCGATGTCGCTGCTCTCGGCCGGGTCCGGCAGCAACCACCGCAATGCTGGCCCCGCTATGCCGATCTCCACGGACACTTCCAGTGCCGCCGCTGCCTGCAACAAGTCGAAACTGCTGCGCCAGTTGCCATCCGGTTGATCGGAGCCGAGCAGCAGAATGCGCAAGGGCGCTGTCATGCGCGTGGGTCTCCGAAGCGCAGCACCCGATCGGCACGCTCGACGGCGCCCAACCAGTCCGCCAGGCCACCCAGGCGAAACGGCGCCAATAGGGGCTGCCCCTCAGCGCCCGCCCTCGTCAGGGCAGTACGACAAACGACGCAGTCCAGGCCGGTGCTCGCGCCCAGCTCGGCCAGCTGTCGGATCAGCGGACTGCTCGGGTGCGGGTTCAGAGCCGCATAAGCGCCTTTGTGGTACAAAAACAGGGTGTCGAGGGTAGCCCCGGACTCAGCGGCGATCTCCAGCATGCGCGCGGCCAGCCGCAGCGCCTGCGAGTTCGCCGGATCACCCAGCACCATGACGGACAAACGCATGATCAGCCATCGATTCAACGCCGGATCTCAAACTATACGCGCCAGAGGCAGGCTGAGCTGCGTGGCCCTGCTGTGGCTGGCGGGCGCCGTACCAGCGTGGAGTCAAAGCAGCATGGATCTGCCGGACCTGGGAGATTCCTCTGGCCGCGTGCTCAGCGCCGAGAGCGAGCGCGAGTACTCCGAAGGCTTGCTGCGACAGTTGCGCAACTACGGGCTGAGCATCGACGACGCCGAACTGGTCGAGTACTACGAAACCCTGGCCAACCGCCTGGTGCAGGCCAGCGGCCGCACCGAGACCCGATTCCATTTCGAGTTGATCGACGTGCCGGTGGTCAACGCCTTTGCCTCGCCCGGTGGTCTGGTGGTGACCTTTTCGGAGCTGATGCTGCAGGCCGACAACGAAAGCGAGCTGGCCGGCGTGCTCAGTCACGAGATTGCCCACGTCACCCAGCGCCACATCGCGCGGGCCATGGAGAGCTCGATCGAAGACGTGTTGCCGATCCTGATCGGCGCCGTGGCTTTGGCTGTGGCCACCCGCGGACAGGGCGACGGCGGCCAGGCAGCGATGGCCGGCGGCATAGCGCTGATGCAGCAGCGGCAGATCAATTTCACCCGCGACAACGAGCACGAGGCCGATCGAGTGGGCATCCAGACCCTGGCCAAGGCCGGCTTTGATCCCAGCGGCATGGCCGATTTCTTCGCCAAGATCGGCTTGCTCAACCGCACCCAGGGCGAGAAGCCGCCGGAATACCTGCAATCCCATCCGGTCACCACCACGCGCATCGCCGAGGCCAAGGCCCGGGCCGACAAGCTCAGGGTGGGCACCCAGCAGACCAGCCTGGACTTCGCGCTGATGCGCGAGCGGCTGCGCGTGCTGACTTCGCGCGAGTTGCCAACGCTGGTGCGTTTCTACAAGGACAGCAAGCGCGCCCGCGATGTCGACAAGCGCGCTCAGAGTTACGGTTTGGCACTCGCCCAATCGCGTCTGGGCGCCCATGCAGAGGCGCGCGAGGCGCTGACTTTGCTCGCTGACGGCGACCCACATCGATTGAGTTACCAACTGGCACTGGCCGAGGTCGATCGCGCCGAACGCCAGTTCGATGCCGCCGATGAGCGCTACCAGCGATTGCTGGCGGAACGCCCCGGTCATCGAGTGATCTCCATCGCCTACGCCCGCAGCCAGATCGAACGCGATACACCAGACGCCGGCAAGCGCGCCGTGGATGTGCTGCGGCCACTGATGCGCAACTATGGCGACGACCCCTCGCTGCAGGAGCTTTATGCCCGTGCCAACCAGCTGGCAGGCGATCCGGTGCGCGCCGCCGAAGCCTACGCCCAGGCCTTCTTCCTGCGCGGCAAGTACGAAGACGCCATGCACCAGCTGGAGCAGACCGCGGCCCGCAATGATCTGGACTACTACGACCGTGCCCGCATCGACGCCCAGATTGCGCAGTGGCAGCCAGTGGTCCTGCGCGAGCGCAAACGCGCCGAGGATTCGGATCGAGGGTAGTGATGTTGTCGGTTGTCGGTTGCTGGTTGTCGGTGGTGTACGCCGAGGCACGGCGTAGCGCGGCTTCGGCCCTTTTGGGTCCAGACTTGTCTGGACGCCTCTCGCCGTTAGCCTAGCCGGTTTCCAGACCAGGCTGAACCCGCAAGAGCGTCATTGCGAGCCACCTGTGTCGGTCCGACACTGCCCACGGGCCATGAACCACAAGCTGCCTGTAGGAGCGACCTCGCGTCGCGACCGGCCAGCCGCACGTCCGAAGCAGCGGTCGCGCCGCAAGGGCGCTCCTACAGAACGCGGTTCATGGCCCGTGAGCAGTGTCAGGCCGCATCGGGTAGCTCGCCATGACGCACCCACAACGTCCACGCACCATCCACTGACCGCCCGGCGAACCCGGCAAACGGCCGTCCGCAGACCCCGAATCACGCGACCACGGCAGTTTTCTTGTGACAACGTCACACTCTGGTCATATTTTCGCCTTTGAATCGGCATACCAAGAGTCGGCAATCGTCGCTGGAGAAGTTTGTGGAGCAAAGGGTTCTGGTAGTCGAGGACGAGACCGCCATTCGAGACATGATCGCCTTCGCGCTGAAGCGGGCCAGTCTGGTGCCGATGCTGGCCGAAGACGCGCGCACCGCCCAGCACCTCATCGCTGACCGTCTGCCGGATCTGGTGTTGCTGGACTGGATGCTGCCCGGCACCAGCGGCCTCGAATTCGCCCGGCGTTTGCGCCGGGAGGAGCTGACCCGGGAAATCCCGATCATCATGCTCACCGCACGCGGCGAAGAGGACGATCGGGTCATGGGCCTGGACGCCGGCATCGACGACTACATCGTCAAGCCCTTCTCCACCCGTGAACTGGTGGCACGCATCCGCGCCGTGCTGCGCCGCACTCAGCCGCATGGTGATGGCCAGACCATCAGCCTCGGCGGGTTGACTCTGGATACACTCAGCCACCGGGTCTTCGCCAATGACCGTCCGGTGCAGCTCGGCCCGACCGAATATCGCTTGCTGGCCTTCTTCATGACCCACCCCGAGCGGGTCTACACGCGCAGTCAGCTGCTGGACAATGTCTGGGGTAGCGGCGTCTATGTCGAGGAGCGCACCGTCGACGTGCACATCCGACGCCTGCGCAAGAGTCTGGAGCCCTGTGCCCTTGAGGAGTACATCCAGACCGTGCGCGGCGCCGGCTATCGCTTTTCAACGACCGTCTGATTCGTCGGCTGCGCCGGCAGCCGAGCTTGATCAGGACGAAGTGCTTCCGGGCGAGATAGAGTGCTGAACCTGGCCGAGCAAAAGCTTCGCGTGCAATCTTGCAGTTGCTTGCGGATGATTGTCTGGCGCGGGCCACGACCGGCCGGAGTTGAACCGGGCGCATGAGGGCACCGCCCATCGACACCCTCAGGACTTTGCACCGATGACGCATTTCCGAGCCGCCGAACGCAGCATCGCACTCCTGCTGGTGCTGGCCGGGCTGGGTGTGCTCGTCGGATGGCTGCTGGGACAGGCCGGATTCGGCATGGCGGGCGGCCTGTTGCTGTGGTCTGCCCTGCAGCTGCGGCAGCTGTTGCGTCTGCAGCGCTGGCTGGCCTCCCGGCGCATGCACGCACCTGAATCCGAAGGTGCCTGGCAACCGATCTTCGACAGTCTGGAGCGCCGCCGCAAGGCTGATCGCCGCCGCCGCCGCCGATTGCTGGAGGCACTGGAAGCCTTCCGGGATGCAGCCCGGGCACTGCCCGACGGCATCATCGCCATTGACGACACCGACACCATCCACTGGTTCAACAAGTCCGCCAAGCGCTTGCTGGGGCTGCGTTATCCCACTGATGTCGGCAACCATCTGACCCATCTGGTGCGTTCGCCGCGTTTCATGCAATGGCTGGGCGAGGGTCGTCTGGACGATCCGCTGATCGATCTGCCCTCGCCGGGAGACGAGCGTGTGCGCCTGCTGTGCCGTCTGATCGCCTATCGCCCCGGATTTCGCATGCTGATCGTTCGTGATGTCAGCAATCTGATGCGGCTGGAACAGATCCGGCGCGATTTTGTCGCCAATGTCTCGCACGAGCTGCGCACGCCGCTCACCGTCATCAACGGCTACATGGAGGCACTGGAACCCGAAGAACTGGGAGAACTCGGCGGCTTGTTCGTGCAGATGCGCCAGCAGAGCCGGCGCATGGCCCATATCGTCGAGGACTTGCTGACACTGTCGCGACTGGAAGCGCAGAGCATGCCGGTAGCGGGTCAGGTCGCCATGCGACCACTGCTCGGCACCATTCTGCGCGACGCCCAAGCCCTCAGCGCCGGCCGTCACCGGATCGAACTGTGCGTCAGCACCGAGCTGGATTTGCTGGGATCGGGCAAGGATCTGCACAGTGCCTTCTCCAATCTGGTGGTCAATGCGGTGCGCTACACACCAGACGGTGGCGAGATCCGGCTGGTCTGGGAGATGCGTGACCAGGACGCCTGTTTCAGCGTCAGCGATACCGGCCCCGGCATTCCCGCGCAGCACCTGCCCCGGCTGACCGAGCGTTTCTACCGGGTGTCCAATTCGCGCTCACGCGACAGTGGCGGCACCGGCCTGGGATTGGCCATCGTCAAGCACGTACTCAACTCGCACGGTGCCAGACTCGAGATCGAATCGCGGGTCGGCGAGGGCAGTTGCTTCCGTTGCGTATTTCCGACCCAATGTCTGCATGATCGCAGCGCCGCAGGCCACAGTGAGTCGGCCCATGCCTGATGCATCTGCTAGCTTTGTCCTTCTCGAATTCAGTCTCTGACCCGTGACCAGCCGCGACCCCAAGCTCTTCCTCAACCGCGAACTGAGCCTGCTAGCCTTTCATCGGCGGGTGCTGGAGCAGGCTCAGGACACGCGCCTGCCCTTGCTGGAGCGCCTGCGCTTCCTGTGCATCTCCTGCACCAATCTGGACGAGTTCTTCGAAGTGCGGGTGGCGACCATCCGCCACCAGCTGAACTTCTTCGGCAGCCAACCCTGGCCGGACGGGCGCACGCCCACCGAGATCCTCGGCGAGATCCGCGAACAGGTACAGACCCTGATGCGCGGCCAGTACCACACCTGGAATGCCGAGCTGAAGCCGGCGCTGACGGCAGTCGGCGTGCGCTTTCTGCCGCGCGAGGAATGGAATGCCAGGCAGCGGCGCTGGCTGCATCATTTCTTCAATGACGAACTGATGCCGGTGCTGAGTCCGCTCGGGCTGGATCCGGCGCATCCCTTCCCGCGCATCCTCAACAAGAGCCTGAACGTGGCGGTGGCCCTCAAGGGCAAGGATGCTTTTGGTCGGGAGGCCGATCTGGCCCTGGTACGCGCGCCGCGGTCACTGCCGCGACTGGTGCGGCTGCCCAAGGAGGTCTCCAGCTGCGAGTACGAAGTGGTGCTGCTGTCGGCCATCCTCCAGGACTTTGTCGATGATCTGTTCCCGGGGCTCAAGGTCAAGGGTGTGTATCCCTTCCGCGTGACCCGCAACAGCGAACTCTGGGTGGACGAGTTCGATGTCGACAACCTGGCCCACGCGCTGCGCGACGAGTTGGTCGATCGCGGCTTTGCCCGCGCCGTGCGCCTGGAAATCACCGACACCTGCCCACGCGCGCTCGGCCATTTCCTGCTGCAGCACTTCGAGCTCGGCGAGGAAGACATGTACCGGGTCAACGGCCCGGTCAATCTGAACCGGGTCGGCGCCGCCTACGATATGGTCGACCGACCCGATCTCAAGTTCCGGCCCTTCCAGCCGCGGGTGCAGACCAGCAAGTCCGGCGGCAATGTCTTCGACATGATCCGCGAGGGCGATGTGCTGCTGCATCACCCCTACGACAGCTTCTCGACCGTGGTTGATCTGCTCAAGCAGGCTGCCAGCGATCCCGACGTGCTGGCGATCAAGCAGACCCTGTATCGCACCGGGCGGCGCTCGGTGCTGGTCGATTATCTGATCGAGGCCGCCCGCGCCGGCAAGGACGTCACCGTGGTGGTCGAACTGCGCGCCCGCTTCGACGAAGAAGCCAACATCGATCTGGCCGACCGTCTGCAGGAAGCTGGCGTGCAGGTGGTCTACGGCGTGGTCGGCTACAAGACCCACGCCAAGATGCTGCTGATCGTCCGCCGCGAGGCCGGCAAGCCCAGGCGCTACGTGCATCTGGGCACCGGCAACTACCATCAGGCCACCGCCGGCATCTATACCGACATCGGCCTGCTGACCTGCGACAAGGACATGTGCGAGGACGTGCACAAGCTGTTCCAGCAGCTCTCGGGCCTCAGTCAGGCGATCAAGCTGAAACGGCTGCTGCACTCGCCGTTTACCCTGCACCCGGAAATGCTCGCCAAGATCGACCGCGAGGCCAGGCACGCCAAGGCCGGCCGGCCGGCCAAGATACTGGCGCGCATGAATGCGCTGAGCGAACCGCAGGTCATCGAGGCGCTGTATCGGGCCTCTCAGGCTGGTGTCGAGATCGTGCTGTTCGTGCGCGGCATCTGCGTGCTGCGCCCGGGCGTGCCCGGCATCAGCGAGAACATCCGCGTGCGCTCCATCGTCGGCCGCTTCCTTGAGCACAGCCGCATCTACTATTTCCACAACAACGGCGATGAAGAGCTGTACGCTTCCAGCGCCGACTGGATGGAGCGCAATCTGTTGAACCGTGTCGAGACCTGCTTCCCCATCCTCGATCCCAAGCTGCGCCAGCGGGTGTTCAACGAGACGCTGGAGAACTACATGGCCGACAACACCCAGGCCTGGAAGCTGGAATCAGACGGCAGCTACACCCGCATCGAGCCCGGCGAGGAAATGCCGCACTCGGCCCAGGCGGCGCTGCTGGCCAGGATCTGCGGCGGATGATCGACGGTCGCGTACCCACCGATGATGGCGAACCGCTGGCCGCGGTCGATCTCGGCTCCAACAGCTTCCACATGATCGTGGCCCGCTTCACAGATGGCGAATTGCAGGTGGTCGATCGGCTGCGCGATTCGGTCCGCATGGCGGCGGGTCTCACCGCCGATGGCCAGTTGACCGCCGAAATGCGCGAACGCACGCTGGCCTGCCTGTCGCGTTTCGGCCAGCGCCTGCGCGGCATCAAGCGCAACCGCATCCGCGCCGTGGCCACCAACACCGTGCGCCAGTTGCGCAATCCGCGCGCCTTTCTGATGACCGCCGAAACCGCACTCGGCGCGCCGATCGAAGTGGTCTCGGGCCGTGAGGAAGCGCGCCTGATCTACATGGGTGTGGCCCATGGTCTGAACGATCCGCGCCAGAAGCAGCTGGTCATCGATGTCGGCGGCGGCAGCACCGAATTGATCATCGGACGCGGCTTTGAAACCCTGGAAACCGAAAGTCTGCAGATGGGCTGCGTGGCGACCACCCGGCGCTTCTTTGCCGACGGCAGGCTCAACCGCAAACGCTGGAACGAGGCCCGCCTGCGCCTGCCGATCGAATTCGCGCCGATCCTGAGCGCCTACAAGGCGCGCGGCTGGCAGCGGGTCATCGGCAGCTCCGGCACGGTCAAGTCGATCAGTGCCATCCTCCACGGCTTTGGCGGCCGTGAGCGCGAGGTCACCCGCGAGGGATTGCTGGACTTGATCGAGCGCCTGATCGAGGTCGGACAGATCAGCCGCGCCCGCCTACCCGGGTTGAGCGAAGACCGGCGCCCGGTATTCCTGGGCGGCCTGGCGGCCCTGTGGGCCTGCTTCGAGGCCCTGGACCTGCAGGTACTGCGGGTCAGCGATTACGCCATGCGCGAAGGCCTGCTGTACGACTCACTCGGACGCTTCCACCAGCAGGATCCGCGCGAACTCAGCATCCGCGCGCTGGCCAAGCGCTACTCGGTGGACCAGGCCCACGCCCTGCGCGTGCAGACCACCGCACTCAAGCTCTTCGATCAGGTGGCCGAGAGCTGGGCACTGGAAGACGAACAGCGCGAAACCCTGCTCTATGCCACGCTGGTGCACGAAATCGGCCTGGCCATCTCGCACACCCAGCACCACAAGCACGGCGCCTACATCATCGAGAATTCCGATCTTCCGGGCTTCTCGCGCCAGGAGCAGGAAGCGGTTGCCGCCCTGGTGCGCGGGCACCGCCGCAGCATCCCCGAACAGACCTTCTCCGACATCGCCCCGCGCGACGTCGAAGCCCTCAAACGCACGCTGGCTCTGGCCCGCCTGGCCGCCGTGCTGCACCGCTCGCGCTCCCAGGAAACCCTGCCCGATCTGCATCTGGAAGTCGCCGGCCGCGAGCTGCGAGTGTCCTTTCCCAAGGGCTGGCTCAGCCAACACCCGCTGACCTGGGCCGATCTGCGCCAGGAAAAGGACTTCATCGAATCCATCGGCGTGCGCCTGCGGCTGCGGGTGGACCGGGAACCTGGAGAAGCGGGCGCACCAGATCTGCTGGATCGGAGTCTTTGATGCGCGCTCACCGAACGCCGTGTCATGAAATCGCGTCTAGCATTGCGGCCGCGCGGATACTGCCCTCATCACCCCAGGCTCTTGCTCTTGCTAATGCACCTTGCTTCCTGGCCGCAAGTGGTTGGTGCAGGTCGACACCCACTCCCGCAGACACACCAATACATTGCCCATGCGAACCAGACTTATCGCCTCAGGGCTCGCGCTCGTGGTCCTCGCCGGCATCGGCTGGGGGCTGACAAGAAGCACGCAGCAAGGTGGTTCCAAGCTCTCGCTGGAGCCCACACTTGGCGCGAGGGAGTCTCCGATACCGGACCAATCGACATCGGCGCTTGCCGAATCGAGTGGCGTTCTCAGTAGCAGCGCCAACCCAATGGGGCCGCATGCCAGCAGACCTCCTGTAGCTAGCATTGCGCGCGCCCCATCGGCCGCCGCGGCAATTGACGAGCTCAGGACAATGCCGCCTTCCAAGGATGTTGCCGATGCATTGGCGGCCGTCGTAGTGGCCTGCGCTCAAAGCCAACGTTGGGCTTCCAAGCGGGATGGGGGCGAACCAGCGCCGGAAACACGGGCTCGGCAACACCAGGAGCAGGTTCGCCAGTTCCTGGACTGGTGCGGAAATGTGGCTGAGATCAGGCTGGCGCACAAAGAAGCGGTGGAACGATCGCGCTCAGGCACGCCTGGCGGCGAATCCGACCAGGAACGGGCCGCGGCCTTGTTCGAAGGCGACGGTTTGCTGGCGCCAGCCCGAGAAACCGAGGCAATCGCACTGCTGTTTGAAACCTCGTCGATCGCGGTAGCCGATGGCCTCGCCACCGGTCTCTACAGTCTGGCGGTGCCGCCGGTGAAGCACCCCATCCCAGAGCTGAATGAGATGCAGGTAGTTTATCTGGCATCCGCCATGATCTATTGCCGCCGAGCCGAACTGTGCGCCCCTGGTCACCCACAAACCATGCTGGATTGCTTTCACGCAAGGCTATGCGCACCGGGCCAGAGCCTGATCGACTATCGGTATGCAGTGGCCAATCGGTTCGAGCGAGAAATGGCCGAGCGATTGGTCGCTGACTGGGCACAACGTCGGCCCAGGCCAGGTGGCGGATGAAGCATGGCGCCATTTGCGTATTCGCCATGGCGACGCTGCTGCGCTGGTGCTTGTAAAGAAAGCGCAAAGGCCAACGCACAAGAGTTTCATCGTTGACGGGCAGAGTGCGTTGCATGACGCGCACTCTGCCTACGCTGCTGCACACCCGCGATGCCGGCGGCGCCCTGGCGCACTCGGGGATGCCACAGGGCGTGGTCGCGGCCGCCGCGACTTCCTCGGTCCGCGGGGAAGCTGAAGCCAGAACGACGCTGCGCGTGGCCGTCATCAGCGAGACCTACACGCCCGAGGTCAATGGTGTGGCGCTGACCGTGGCCGGCCTCGTGCGCGGCCTCCGCGAGCTGGGGCACCGGGTACTGCTGGTGCGCCCGCGCCAGCGTGATGAACGCTCGGGGCGAGTCTCTATCGACGAGCTGATCGTGCCCGGCGGCCCGCTGCCGCGCTACCGCGAACTGCGCTACGGCTGGCCGGTATATTGGCGATTGCGGCGGCTGTTTGCGGCCGAGCGCATCGAGGCCCTGTACGTGTCCACCGAAGGTCCGCTGGGCTGGGCCGCGGTGCTGGCCGCCCGCCAGCTCGGTATCCCCGTCGCCAGCGGCTTTCACACCCGCTTCGACGATTTCGTTGCGCATTACGGCCTGGCCTGGTTGCAGAGCACCGCTTTCGCCTATCTGCGTGCCTTCCACAACCGCGCCACCACCACGCTGGTGCCCACCGAGCAGTTGCGCCAGGAATTGCTCGGCGGTGGCTTTCGCGATGTGCGCATTCTCGCTCGCGGTGTCGATGGCCAGGCCTTTGATCCGGCACGGCGCTCTCTGGCGCTGCGCCAGACCTGGGGATTGGCCGAGCAGGAACTGGCGGTGCTGTTCGTCGGCCGCATCGCGCCCGAGAAGAACCTGGAACTGGTGGTGCGCAGCTTCGAGGGCATCCGTGCCCGGGGCATTCCGGCGCGGATGATCTGGGTTGGCGATGGCCCGGCCCGCGCCGAATTGGCGGCAGCCCATCCAGACCACGTCTGGTGCGGCATGCGCGGTGGCGAGGAACTGGGCGCTCACTATGCCAGCGCCGACCTGTTCCTGTTCCCGAGCATCACCGAGACCTTCGGCAACGTTACCCTGGAGGCGCTGGCCAGCGGCCTTCCCACCATCGCCTTCGACTACGCCGCCGCGCGCCAGCATCTGCGCGACGGCATGGATGGGCGCATCGTGGCTTTCAATGACGCCGCCGCCTTTGTCGATGCCGCGGTGGCGGTGGCCGCCGATCCCGAACTGCGAGTGCACATGGCGCGAAACGCTCGAGCGACCGCCGAGGCGCTGGCGCCAGGCGCGGTGAGCGCACGCTTTGCCGATGTATTGGTGGAACTGACGAGGACTCCGCGATGAGCAATGCCTTGCTGACCAGCGCCACCGGCCGCCTGCTGGCACAGGATCTGGACTGGTGCCTGCGCCTCAATCGCCTGACCCGTCGCGGCTGGGTGCAACGCTACTTCGCCCGGGTCAGTCGCCTCGGGGATGGCGTGTTCTGGTACCTGATCATCGCCCTGATGCCGCTGCTGGACCCGGAAAACGGGATGCTCGCGGCCGCCCACATGCTGATCGTCGGCGGCATCGCGCTGCTGCTCTATCGCTGGCTCAAGCGCTGGAGCAAGCGCCCTCGTCCTCTGCACCGGCACACGGCGATCCTCAGCAGTGTGGCGCCTCTGGACGAGTTCAGCTTCCCCTCCGGCCATACCCTGCACGCGGTCAGCTTCACCTACGTGGCGCTGTTGTATCTGCCGGTGCTGGGAATCGTGCTGCTGCCCTTCGCGCTGAGTGTGGCGCTGTCCCGCGTGGTCCTGGGCCTGCATTATCCCAGCGATGTACTGGCCGCCACGGTCATCGGCGTGGCGCTGGGGCGCGGCAGCCAGATGCTGATTGCGGTGCTGGCCGGGTAACAGCGCGCCGGTGTCTGGCGCTTCATTGGAAGCCACTTGACCCGGCATTGCTCAGCAGCCCTGAACCGCAAGTTCGCCTGTAGGAGCGACCTCGCGTCGCGACCAGCCCGCCGCAGATCCGCAGCAGCGGTCGCGCCGCAAGGACGCTCCAGGTGGACAACTCCCGCCTGCGGCGACTTGACGTAGCCCGAAGTGCGCGCAGCGCTCGCCGGGCCGTGATGCGAAGAGCCCCGGTGAGCCGCTGCGCGGCACACCGGGCTGCACGAATCCTGATGACGTCCGGCCGCCGGGCTCTTGAAAGCTTCGCCGCGGACCCACATTTATTGGCCATGAGCGACATGTCGTCGCGATCACACTCAAGGAGTTGATCATGGCCATTACCCGTTACAGCCCCTTCAATGTCCCGGCCCACGTGCCCAATGATTTTCGCGAACTGATCGAGAAGTTCTTCAACGGTGAGTCGCAGGATCAGTCCAATGTAGTCACCAGCCAGTGGGCACCGCATGTGGACATCAAGGAAGAGCCAGGCCGCTTCGTGATCCAGGCCGACATCCCCGGTGTCGATCCGAAGGACATCGAAGTGCATATGGAGAAGGGCATCCTCTCGATCAAGGGTGAGCGCAAGCACGAAGCCAAGCAGGAGAACGAGAAGTACACGCGAGTCGAACGTTCGCACGGCGTGTTCTATCGCCGCTTCGCGCTGCCGGACAGTGCCGACGCCGAAGGCATCAGCGCCAATGGCAAGCATGGCGTGCTGGAAATCATCATTCCCAAGCGCCCGGAGACCACGCCGCGCCGGATTGCGATCAATCACTGATCGCGCTCGATTCCGGGCATCATCGGTGCCCGGAATCGGTTCCCTGGACGCAGGCATCGCCAGGACCGGCGCTTCGTGCGCTGGATCCGAATTGTCCGACAGCATCACGCGACGTCGGCCCTGACCGGGTCGGCGTCGCGCATGAGGTAGAACCATCATTGAACTGACTCAGGCCCGATAGTCCATGCGATTCAAGGATTACTACGACGTACTCGGTGTGAAAGCGGACGCGAGCGATGCCGACATCAAGGCCGCCTATCGCAAGCTGGCACGCAAGTACCATCCGGATGTCAGCAAGGAAAAGGACGCCGAGAGTCGCTTCAAGGACATCAATGAAGCCTACGAGGCGCTGCGCGAACCGGAGCGCCGCAAGGCCTACGATCAGGCCAAGGCCAACGGCTTCCGCGCCGGCGACGAGTTCCGCCCCGGTCCGGGCGGCGGCGGCTTCGAATTCGACATGGGCGATGCCGGCAACGGGCAGTTCAGTGATTTCTTCGAATCGCTGTTCGGGCGCATGCGCGGCGGTCGCCCGGGCGCGGGCCCCAGGCGTGGGCACGCCCCGGAATCGGGCGGCGAGATCCGCGCCGAACTGGAGGTCGATCTGGCCACCGCCTACGCCGGCGGCAAGCAGCGTTTCAGTCTGCAGGGCGCCCGCGGCCTGCGCACGCTCGAGGTCAAGATTCCCAAGGGCATCCAGTCGGGGCAGACCATACGTCTGTCCGGCCAGGGCCACGTGGGCCCGGATGGCACACCCGGCGATCTGCTGCTGCAGATCAAGCTGCGTCCGGATGAGCGCTTCGCACTGGAAGGTCGCGACATCACGGTGCAGCTACCGGTCGCGCCGTGGGAAGCAGCGCTGGGCGCACGAGTCGCCGTGCCGACCTTGGGCGGCGAAGTCGAGATGGGAATTCCGGCAGGCTCGCAGAGTGGGCGCCGACTGCGCCTGAAAGGCCGCGGTCTACCCGGCGATCCAGCCGGCGACCAATTCGTGGTGCTGCAGATCCACACGCCGCCCGCACATGGCGACACCGATCGGCAGGCCTACGAAACGCTGCGCGCGCACTTCAGCCAGTTCGATCCGCGCAAGCGCTGAGCGCATTGGGCTGCAGGACGGGTAGCGCGAGTAGCGAGTAGCCCGGACAAGCCGCAGGCGCAACCGGGAACAGCGCTGGAGCCCCCAGGTGCGCTGCGCTTACCTGGGCTACGCTTGACGACATGCGCCCCAGAAACGACTCAGGGCGCCGCAGCGCCCTGAGCCACTCGGGGATTCGGCTTCGGTCAGCGCGGCAGATGTTCGGCGATGGCCTTGATCAGCTGCGCTTCGTTCACCGGCTTGGTGATGTAGCCCTTGGCACCCTGGCGCAATCCCCACACCCGATCGGTTTCCTGATCCTTGGTGGTCACCAGGATCACCGGGATATGGCTGGTGGTTTTCTCACGCGCGATGGTGCGTGTGGCCTGGAAGCCATTGAGGTTGGGCATCACCACGTCCATCAGAATCAGGTCGGGGATATGCGCCTTGGCCATATCCACACCCTGCTGACCATCCTCAGCGGTGATCACTTCATGCCCCTGCCCCTCAACGATGCGCTTGAGCACCAGGAGCTGCGACGGCGAATCGTCCACGATCAAGACCCGAGCCATGTTTACCCCGCTGTTAACTTGCTGCCAACGTCCCGATTCTACCCATACCCAGCGACTCGCGGACAAGTCGCGTCATGACAGATCGCCACCAATCTTGACGATCGTGCGTCCAAGGCCCCCGCCGGACAGCAAAGTTCCGAAAACCGCGGGCAATTCGTCGAGCGCGACCTCCCGGGTCACGATGGCGTCCAGATGCCGTGGACGCCACTCCTGTGCCAGCCGTTGCCATAAATCGGTGCGCACCGGATAGGGTGTGCCCGAGGAGTTGATGCCGAGCAGACTGATGCCGCGAATGATGAAGGGCATGACCGTGGAATGCAGTTCGATGCCGCCGGCCATGCCGCAGCTGGCGATGGAACCCCAGGGACGGATCATGCGCGTCAATCCGGACAGCATTTCGCCGCCGACGTTGTCGACTGCGCCGGCCCAGGTCGCGCTCTCGAGCGGCCGCTGACCCAGATAGAGGCCTTCACGAGCGATGCACTGGCGCGCACCGAGTCGAATCAGGCGATCGAACTGCTCGGCCTTGCCGGTGATGGCGTGTACCTCGAATCCAGCGCGGGTGAAGATGTCGATGGCCAGCATGCCGACACCGCCAGTGGCGCCGGTCACCACGATCGGGCCCAGTTCCGGGCGTTGGCCCACACTGAGCATTCGCCACAGACACAGGGCTGCGGTGAAGCCTGCCGTGCCGATGGCCATGGACTCGCGCAGGCTCAGATTGGCCGGCAGCGGCACCACCCACTGACCGTCGAGGCGCGCATATTCGCTGTAGCCGCCGTCACGGGTTTCCGACAAGCCGGACCCGGTGGTCAGCACTGCATCACCCTCCCGGAAACCCGGATGGCGCGATTCGACCACGTGACCGGCGACGTCAATGCCACCCACCAGCGGAAACTGGCGCAGGATCTTGCCCTGCCCGGTACCGGCCAGCGCATCCTTGTAATTGACGCTGGACCACGCCACTCGGATGGTCACTTCGCCCTCGTTGAGATCGGCCAGCGTCAGCGACTCCAGACCCGCCTTGTGCGGACTGCCGTGGATGCGAAAGGCCTTGAATTGCTCGGGAATGCTCATGATCCCACCCAGCTCGATGGACGGTCTTCAGTCTACACCGGTCGCCAGCAGCCACCGCTCAGCGGTTATCCTTGGGCGGGTCGACAATGCGGAGGCGGACGATGATCGATGGTCGCTATTTCATCGAGCCGGCAGTCTGGTCGGTAGACGCAGACGATCTGAAGGCTGTGCGTACCGAGGTGTTCATCGAAGAACAGAACATCCCCGAAAGCGATGAGTGGGATGACGACGATGCCTTGGCTGACCATGTGCTGGCACGCACCCCGGATGGCAAGCCGATCGGTACCGGACGGTTGACGCTGAGCGGATACGTCGGGCGCATGGCGGTGATCAAGGACTGGCGCGGCCAGGGCGTGGGCGAGGCGCTGTTGCGGCATCTGATCGAGCGCGCCGAGACACGCGGTTTGCGGCATCTGCGAATGCACGCGCAGACCTATGCCATTCCCTTCTACGCGCGTTCCGGGTTCCGGCCAGAAGGCAACGAGTTCATGGAATGCGGCATTCCCCACCAGACCATGGTGCTGGATCTGCCGGAGCCGCAGAGCCTGCCGGTCACCAAGATCAACCCGGTTCTGGCAGCACCACAGTCACAGCGACTGAGCGCCGAGCGCGCCGGCGATCTGCAGGAAGCCACGCTGGCACTGCTGCGTGCCGGGCGCTATCAGCTGTGGATCTACACCCGCGATCTGGAACCGGCGCTCTACCAGCAACCGGAAATCCTCGAAGCCATTCGCCAGATTGCGCTGTCCGGGCGCCGCGCCAACATCCGCATCCTGGTGCAGGACACCGCCCGCGTCGTTCGTGAAGGCCATCGACTGGTGGACCTGGCCCATCGATTGCCCAGCGTGGTCCATCTGCGCAGACCCACCGAGGAAGATCTGCAGTTCGCCGGCGCCTATGTGCTGAACGACACTGGCGGCTATCTCTATCGCAGCTTCGCCGACCGCCATGAGGCCTCCGGCGATCTCTATTACCCGCCCCGCCGTGATGAGCTGCAGCGCCAATTCGACCAGGTTTGGGAGCGCGCGGTGGAGCCGCCGGAGCTGCGGCGACTGGCGTTGTAGCGGGGCGAGGGGCGAGGGGCGAGGGGCACGGGGCACGGGGCACGGGGCACGGGGCACGGGGCACGGGGCACGGGGCACGGGGCACGGGAAAAGGCTACGCTGCATGCAACAGCCAGGTAGGTCACGTTGGCCGCGCAGCGGGCTACGTGACGCACGCTGCCCCGCCAGGGCGACCAGCCACCACTGAGGCGGGATGCGACCAGAAGCGGGACGCAGAGGTCGCAAAGAAAAAGCAGAAAGAACGCGAAGGAAGGCAAAGGCTTCCACAGGATATTCTTCATGTCCTTTCTGCTTTTCCTTCGCGTTCTTCGCGTCCTGCTCTTTGCTCGGTGCCCGGACGCGAACCGTACGGTCCTGTGGGTTCAGACTGGTCTGGACGCTTTTCGACACCGGGCGAAGAGCGTCCAGACAAGTCTGGACCTACACAGCCCGAAGCCCGCAGCCTTTCCCGTTCCCCATGCCCCGTTCCCCCTGCCTCTTCCCCCGAGCCCCGCGATCGCACTGTCGCCGCGCATCAAGCATCATGTGGCGATCAAGTCTGCCCTGAAGATGCCTATCAACCCATGTTTGAAATGAACACTGCTCCTGCGGCCAGCAAGGCCGAGTTGTACGCCAGTCTTGCCGAACAGGCGGGCTACCTGATGACCGGCGAACCTGATCGCATTGCCAATGCCGCCAATTTTTCGGCGCTGCTGTATCACGCTCTGCCGGATGTGAACTGGGTGGGCTTCTATTTCTTTGACGGCACCGAGTTGGTGGTCGGGCCCTTCCAGGGCAAGCCGGCCTGCGTCCGGATCGCGCTCGGCCGCGGGGTCTGCGGCACCGCGGCACAGACGCGGGAAACGCAACGGGTGGCCGATGTGCATGCTTTTCCCGGACACATCGCCTGCGATGCGGCTTCGCGCTCGGAGGTGGTAGTGCCGCTGGTGCTGGGCAACACCCTGCTCGGCGTGCTCGACATCGACAGCCCCTCGCCGGACCGATTCGACGCCGAAGATCAAAGCGGGCTTGAGCAACTGGCACAGGTTTTTTTGAACGCTTGCGCGTGAGCGTTGTCTGAACGAGTGGACGGGGCAGCACCAGCCCTGCCGATTCACCCATGGAGGAGGAGTCATGCCACCGAGCGAAAAGATCCGCAATGTCGGCCCCAAGAGCGCCGCCTGGTTGCGCCAGATTGGAATTCGCACGGAAGAGGATCTGCGCAAGTTCGGCGCAGTGGAAGCCTATCGTCGCGTGAAACTGGCTGGATTCAAGCCCACGCTCAATCTGCTGTATTCGATGGCTGGCGCCGAGGACGACTGCCACTGGACCCAGCTCAGCGAGGAGCGCAAGGCGGCGCTGGTGCTGGCGTCGGACTCGATCACCGAGGAAATGAATGCCCGCAAGCTGGCCAAGCGCATGGGCCAGACCCACGCAGGTACTGGCATGGTCGACAAGGCGCTGGGTGTTTCCGAACCGGTCGACAGTGAAGCACCTGCGCAAGGCAGCAGTGAGCACGAGGACTGAGTCCGGGCGCCGCGGCGCGGCGCTGGCGCTGTGCGGGTGGATGCTGCTGCTGGTCGGATGCGCCAGCGGCCCGGGCAGTCGACCCCAACCTGCTGCACCCAGCGCGTCAGCCAATCCGAGCGTCAGGGGCAACAGCGCCGACGTCGCGTTTCGCGCCATTGGTCTGGTCGGCACACCCTATCGCACCGCGGGCGCCGATCCGGGCGTTGGCTTCGACTGCTCCGGCTTCGTCCAGTACGTCTATCGTGACGCTACCGGTGTGCAGTTGCCGCGCAATACCCAGGGTCAACTTGCGCTCAAGATCCCGGTCTCCCGGCGCTCGTTGCAGACCGGCGATCTGGTCTTCTTCAATACCAGCGGACGCGGCGTTTCCCACGTCGGCATCTACGTGGGCGAAGGCCGATTCGTGCACGCCCCCAACCACGGCGGCCGGGTGCGCCTGGACCAACTGGATGATGGCTATTGGAGCAGTCGCTACCTCGGGGCGCGACGCGTGCTCGGGCGCTAGACGCTGCGCATCGGCAAGGCACAAGCCCAGCCAGAGCAGCGGAGCAAGCTCCGCTCTACCAGAGCTTTGGTGTACCGGGCTCTGGTAGTACCGAGCTTGCTCGGCAGGGGTTGCGGCTCCTTGGCCGGGACGCAGGAGCACAAGCCCAGCCAGAGCAGCGGAGCAAGCTCCGCTCTACCAGAGCTTTGGTGTACCGGGCTCTGGTAGTGCCGAGCTTGCTCGGCAGGGGTTGCGGCTCCTTGGCCGGGCTCGGCCCGCAGCCTTGGCCCAGGCTACTTGTGCTTCGGCGACTCGCCCGTGACAGCGGCCAGCGTCGCCATCAGCACGTCCACCAGCTCTCTCAAGCCCTGCACCTGATGCTGCCGCGCACCGGTGATGTGAATGGTCTTCAGCTTGCGGGTACGCAGCCAGATGCGCAGATGCTCGACATCAAAGGCTGCCGGATACAGATGCAGCCAGGGCTTGCGATAGCGACCAGCCCAGCGCTGCGCGACCAGGGCGCGGCCGTAGAGCTGGGCGTCGGGGGTGATCAGCACGCTGACATCGGCCGCCCGCACATTCCATTTCAGCGCCTGCGAGGGGTGTCGGGTAGGCGTGGCCAGAAAACTGTCGCCGGGATTGCGGGTGCCGCTGGGGACGAAGCCGGCGGTGGCCAGGCCGAGTCGCCCGGCCTGTTCCAATGCCATCGCTTCAACCCCGTCGCTGCGCGCGGTCACCAGGGTCGGGGCACGACCGTTGCTGCCCAGGGTCAGACTGACGCGACGCTTCTTGCGACGGGATTTCGATGAGGGCTTGCGCGGGCGGGTGGCTGCTTTCATGCGCGGATGATGCCTGAGCACGGCCTTGGTGGTGCTCCGATCTCGACCCGAAGGCTTGCTGGCTCCGAGCGTGGGGCTTTGGGCGTCACCGTGTCAGGTAGCTCGCTGCGCTCCCAACGTGACCTACTTGCTGCTTCGAGCATGGGGCTGTCGGCTTCACCGTGTCACGTAGCTCGCTGCGCTCCCAAGGTGACCTACTTGCGGCTTCGAGTGTTTGGCTTTCGGCCATCCGCCCTGCCGGCGCCCCAATTGGCGGTTACATTGGCGTGCGCAAGACGCCAGAATCTCGGCCCGGTCATTCATTGCTACCGGAGCCGCCGATGAAACCGATTTCGCTGACGCGCTTTCTGATCGAGGAACAGCGTGAACAGGGCCGCATCAACTCGGATCTGCGACTGTTGATCGAGGTCGTCGCCCGGGCCTGCAAGGCCATCTCCATCGCCGTCGGCAAGGGTGCACTGGGCGGGGTGCTGGGCAGCGCCCACAGCGAGAACATCCAGGGCGAAGTGCAGAAGAAGCTGGATGTGCTGTCGAACGAGATCCTGCTGGAAGCCAATGAATGGGGCGGCCATCTGGCGGCGATTGCCTCGGAGGAGATGGAACACCCGCACGCGATTCCGCATCGCTATCCCAAGGGCGAATATCTGCTGCTGTTCGATCCGCTCGACGGCAGCTCGAACATCGACGTCAACATCTCGGTAGGCACCATCTTCTCGGTGCTGCGCTGCCCCGAAGGCGTCAAGGAGCCCACCGAAGCCGACTTTTTGCAGCCAGGTACCAAGCAGCTGGCCGCCGGCTATGCCGTCTATGGCCCGAGCACGATTCTGGTGCTGACCACGGGCTCGGGCGTGCACAGCTTCACGCTGGATCGCGAGGTCGGCTCCTTCGTGCTGACCGAGCGCAACCTCCAGATTCCGGTCGAGACCCAGGAGTTCGCCATCAACATGTCGAACATCCGCCACTGGGAGCCACCGATGAAGCGCTACATCGAGGAACTGCTGGCCGGCAAGACCGGTCCACGCGGCAAGGATTTCAACATGCGCTGGGTGGCGAGCATGGTCGCCGATGTGCACCGGATCATGACCCGGGGCGGCATCTTCATCTACCCGCGTGATCTGAAACAGCCGCTGACGCCCGGCAAGTTGCGGCTGATGTACGAGGCCAATCCGATGGCCTTCATCGTCGAGCAGGCTGGCGGCGCTGCCAGCACCGGCGAACAGCGCATGCTGGAGGTGCAACCAACGTCCCTGCATCAGCGTGTGCCGGTGTTTCTCGGTTCGAAGGCCGAGGTCGAGCGCGTCAGTGCCTACCATGGCGAGGTCGAATGAACGGCGAGCAGGATGCGCTCAGCGCCGGCTGGGCACAGCGCTATCGCGATGAACAGATCGGCTGGGATCGAGGCGCGCCAAGCCCGGCGCTGGAGCACTGGATCAGCGCCGGCGCAATCCAGCAGGGCGACTGGCTGATTCCCGGATGTGGTCAAGGCTGGGAAGTGGACCGTCTGGCCGGCCTTGGCTGCCGAGTGACGGCCATCGACATCGTGCCTGTGGCGCTGGCGCGAGTGCGCGCACGCCTCGATGCGCTGCAGTTGCAGGCCCGGCTGATCGAAGCCGATGTGCTCGGCTGGACGCCGGACGCGCCTTTCGACGGCATCTACGAGCAAACCTGTTTGTGCGCGCTGCATCCATCCTCATGGGCCGCCTACGAGACGCAACTGCATCGCTGCTTGCGCCCGGGTGGCTCGCTGCTGGCCCTCTTCATGCAAACAGGTCGCGCGGGCGGCCCGCCCTTCGATTCGCCACTGGCGCTCATGCGTGAACTCTTTGCACCATCACGCTGGGAATGGCCACAGGAGACTCCGCAACGCTGGCCGCATCCCAGCGGACTGCATGAGTTGGCGGTCAGACTGAGGCGACTCGACACGGCGTAGGTACTGGCGCCGGCTTTGGCAACTCGGGCAGGTCCATCGGGCCGACGGGATCTACCGGTGCACGCTTCGTCTGGTGGCGCCTGTCATCGGCCGACCCAGTTCCGGCCGGTCCGGGGCGACCGGCCGGTTCTGGAGCCCCCTGGGGAATGAACGCGGCCCGGGGACGAAGGCCGCGTTGGGATTCTGCTTGTCTGTGGGAGCGGCTTCAGCCGCGATCGCCGGTTCGCCGATTTCAACCAGACTGATCGCGGACAAAGTCCGCTCCCACAGGGTTGCAGGTGTCGCCCGCAGCTACTGGTCAACGGAACTTGTATTCCACCCCCAGATAGAACGATCGACCACGCGGATCGGTGTAGGTGGGGTCATAGCTGGCGATGAAGTAATAGGCCTGGTTCGAGAACGGCGGATCCTCGTCGAAGACATTGAGCACGCCGGCACGCACGCGCAGCTGCTCGTTGACCTTGTAGCTGCCGGTCAGATCCCACAGCGAGTAGGCCTTGACGTCTCTGGACGGCAGCCGTGAATCGCTGACCGGATCGTAAGTGGTGTTCTGGTCGCGATAGCTGGAGGAATAGTTGTTGGCAAAGGTCAGGCCCAGCGGACCGCTGTCCCAGTTGAAGGCGATGCGATGGCGCCAGCGCTGGATCACCTGATCGTTGAGGAAGCGCCCGAGGTTGCTGCGATAGGGTTCCAGCGGACCGAACTGGCGTTCGTACTTGGTGATCAGCGTGCCGGTGAAATCGACACTGAAAGTGCCGTAGTCGGTTTCACCTGTGCTGAGACGGCTGCTGATGTCGAAACCGGAGGTCTTGAGCTTGCCCTGGTTTTCCTTGCGCAGGATGATGTTGCTGATGAAGCCGTCTTCGTCGCGCTCGATGTAAAGACCGTTGTAGAGCTCCGGGCTCTCGATGATGATCTGCTCGCCGAGCGTGCTGATCACGTCCTTCTTCTGCAGATACCAGTATTCCAGTCCGATATTGAAGGTCTCGCTGGGCTCGTAGACGGTGCCGAGGGAGAACTGCCGCGAGCGCTCCGGATCCAGGTCTGGATTGCTCTGCCGCTCCACCGGCCACTGATCGGTGCAGAAGTCGATGCTGCCTTCGACATCGGCACACTGCGGATCGGTGATCAGACTGGAGGTCACGCCGAAGACGGTGGGTCGGTGCAGATCGTTCAGCGAGGGCGCCCGAAAACCGGTGCCGGCCGAGCCACGGACGATCAGGTCCTCGCGCGGCTGCCAGCGCACGCCGAATTTGGGATTGAAGGTGGAGCCGACTTCCTCGTAGTCGTCGAAACGCAGCGCCGCCTGCAGTTCCAGGGTCTCGCTGACCGGCGCATTCAGTTCGGCATAGGCCGAAGCGACATTGCGACTGTCGTTACTGGGCAGAATGTCGGAGGGGTCACCAGGGCCGAGCGAGCTGTCGCGATCGCCGGCGATATTGTTGCTGAGCAGCAGCGCCGAGGGCGTGAAACGCTGCGATTCGCGGCGCAACTCACCGCCCAGCGCCAGACCGATATCGCCGCCGTCGAGCTCGCCGAGCGCGCGGGTGAAATTGAAATCGAAACTCTCGCTGACACCCTTGGACTTGCGCGCGTCGTCGTTGATGGTGATGTCGTCGAGCAGGGCCTGTCCCTGGGCCGAGGACGGACCGAAGGGATTGATCAGGCCGGACCGCACCGCGGCATCGAACTCGTCGAAGAGCACATAGCCATCCACGTAGCTGTCGGTGGCCTTGTTCTCGCTGCGCACCAGACCCAGGCTGTAATCCCAATCACCGGCGATGCCTTCGGCACCGAGCACGATGCGGCTGCCTTCGCTGGTGACCTCATTGGTGCGATTGCCGGCCTCGCTCATGCGCAGGCGGATGCCGCTGAAGGTGCTCGGCAGTCCCGGCGCCGACAGGGCGCTGCGGTAGGGCTCGGGCAGCACCGAAATCGGCAGGTTGCGGATGCGCTGCGGGTTCGGACTCAAGCGATAGGTGGTCTTCGCCTGAGTGTAGGACAGTTCGGCAAACAACCGATGGCCATCAGCCACTTCGACCGCGGCGCGGCCCATGAAGCCGATCTTGTCCGAGTCCGGGTAGATCTCGGTGTCCTTCATGTAATCGTAGCTGCAGGCCACCGGACCGCCCGGACCCTCCGGGGCATACACCGTCGCGGGCGGATTGCACTCGGGAGAGCTCGGGTTGATGCGCGTGCGGGTGGTGCCCGGCGCCAGCAAGCCGGCGGCGATCAGCGCATTGCGCTGCGCCGAATTGATGTCGATGTTGGCCGGATAGGTGTTGCTGGACATCAGCGCCGGCAGCAACTCTGCCAGCGGCCGCTCGCGGATGAAATCACGCTGGCTGGAGCGCAGAGCGCCGAGATGCTGCACATCGAGCACGCCGAAGACGTTGTAGCGGTCTTCGCTCATGTCGCCGAAGCCGGCGCTGATGGTGGCGGTCTGCTTGTCGGCGCCGCCTTCCTGGGTATCGGCCCCGAGCAGGCTGAGATCAATGCCCTGGTAGTCGCTGCGGGTGATGAAGTTGATGACACCACCGATGGCGTCGGAGCCGTAGAGCGCCGAGGCGCCATCTTTCAGCACTTCCACCCTTTCGATGGCGCCAGCCGGAATGTTGTTGAGATCGACACCGGCTTCGTCACCGGGCGAGGCGAAGTTGGCCAGACGTCGGCCGTTGAGCAGGATCAGCGTGCTCGACACACCCACGCCGCGCAGGTTGGCGCCATTGAAGCCGCGCTGGCCGGAGGTGCCGTCAGTGATGCTGGCGCCATCGGCGAGCGGCGCCGTGTTCGCGGTCAGAGTCTTGACCATTTCTGCCGCCGTGGTCACGCCGCGGGTCTCGATCTCCTCGCGGGTGATGATCTCGATCGGCAGGGCGGTTTCGCCGTCGATACGCTTGATGCGCGAACCGGTGACGAACACCGTGTCCATCTCCGCCGCCTTGGCGGCGATCTCGGCATCACCGCTGCTCTGGGCTACCGCCAGGCCGGCAGGCAGCAACAGTGCCTGGGTCAAGGCCAGGCGCAACAGGGTCTGTCTGAGCGGGAGTTCGCCACGGCGGGAGCGGCGCGAGCTGCGAATGGTCATGGAGTAGGTCCTGAAGTGCGAAATCGGCAGTCTGGTGAGGGCCGAACCCAGGCAACGGCCGGCTCGGAGGCGGACTGTACGCACCTCGAACCCAGCCGCCAGTGGCCACCACCTCAGGCGTCGCCCTGCGGCAACTTGCTGTCGCTTGGAGGCAAGATTGGGGCACGAGGGCACGAGGGCACGAGGGCACGAGAAAAGGCGACGGACCTGGGGGCTCTTGTGGGTCCAGACTTGCCTATACGCTCCTGGCGAGTTGGAAGGAAAGCGTCCGGACAAGTCCGGACCCACAACAGCGGGCTTCATTGCGAGCCACCTGTTTCGGCCCGAAACTACCCACGGGCCATGAACCCCCCGGCGTCATTGCGACCCCGGACTTGATCCGGGGGAAGCAATCCAGGGGCGTGCGGCGCTACCCTGGATTGCTTCGTCGCTACGCTTCTCGCAATGACGCATCAACACCTTACGATATGGGTTCATGGAGAGGAGCGCCGCGACGAAGCAATCCAGTGCTCTTGGAATCGTGGATCTGGATTGCTTCGTCACTACGTTCCTCGCAATGACGCCAGCACTTGGCCCGATCGCCTATATCCCTCATTCCCCCATCTCCCCTTTTCCTTTTTCCTTTTTCCTGCCCCCGCAACCCCATTCGCCGCTTCGGCGCGTTGACAGGGACATGAAGCTCTCACTCACTCACGCGCTTGGGCTATCGTCGCCGGGTGACAACACCCGGGCCAGCCGTGGATCACGACGACAGCGACGAAAACCTGATGTTGCGCTATGCAGCTGGCGAGGCCGCGGCCTTCGACCTGCTGTACGGGCGCTATCGGGTGCGATTGCTGCGCTATCTGGTGCGCCTGACCGGGCAGGCTGCCGTGGCTGAAGAGCTCTATCAGGACACCTGGAGCCGGGTCATCGACGCCCGCGCCCGCTATGAGCCCAGCGCGCGCTTTGCCGCCTGGCTGTTCCGCATCGCCCACCATCTGGCCATCGATCATCTGCGGCGATCCCGGCCCACGGTGAGCGCCGACGAAGTGCTGATCGCCTTTCCCGGCCTGCCGGAAGACGATCCGGCGCTGGCTCTGGACCAGTCGCAACAGATGCAGCGACTGTCGGATCTGGTGGACGCGCTGCCTGAAGAGCAACGCGCGGTGCTGTTGATGCGGGCCGAAGGCGACCTCACTCTGGAGGAGATCGCCAGCAGTGTCGGCACTGGCCGTGAAACGATCAAATCGCGCCTGCGCTATGCGCTGGCCAAGCTGCGGGAAGGATTGAGAGGGTCATGAGCGGGAATACGCGCTTCGAGCGCCTGGAAAACGAGATCGTCGATGCTCTGCGCAGTGCCCCCGGCGCAGAGCCTTCGGCCGATCTCGACGCCCGCATACTGGCCCGCGCTCATGCCGCTGTCGCCAAGGCTGGGCCGCGGCGCAGCCAACCCCCCTGGATGGGTCTGGCAGCAGGCGTCGTGGTACTGGTCGGCAGCGGACTGGCGCTTCGTATCTGGCAGCAGCTCGAGCACGAACCCAATCGCCTGGACGCGCCGCCGGCCGTGAGCGCGCCAGCACCGATGGCGGCCGACCAGGTCGCCGATGACCACTTCGAGCCCCGCGCCGAAAAACGGTCTGTCGAGCACGCAGGTTTCGCCGATGGATCAAGCCTGGATTCGGAGGCCGCGGCCAGTCCAAGTGCTCCCGCCAAGCCGGCTGCACAGCAAGCTCAGCTCCTGTCGCCGGCGCCGCAGACACCACCGACAGCCGCTTCGGGGCCAACGCCCGCAGCCAAAGCCGATGATCGTGCGCGTCGCGATGCCCAACCCTTCCCGGCCGAGGCTGCACCGAAGGCGGCGGCAGTGCGCCAGCAGGAAACGGTCGGCCAGATCGTTGCACCTGCGCCGACGCGTGGACCTCGGGCCGAACCGGTAACGGCCCAGAAGCTGGCGCCGGCGCCAGCCTCGGCAGCGCCCGCGCCCTACCCCGTGGCGAAGGAAGCGATGGCGCCTGTAGCCAAGCGCGAAGGCCTGAGCAAGGAGCTTCAACCGGAACGGGACGCGAGTGCTGGCGCAGCCAGCCTGCGCATGCCCGCCGCGCTCAGCGGTGGCCGCGACAATGCCGCGAGCAACCAGCTTTCGGGCGCCACCGATGCACCCGCCGTCATGGCGGACGAGGCCATCAACGCCTTCGACAGCATCGTCGACGAGGCGCGCGAGGCCCTGAAGCGCGGCGACATGGATCGCGCCCGGCAACTGATCCAGACGCTGCGCCAGGATTATCCACAACGCGAGTTACCACAGGATCTGCGCTTTGTGGATGACGCCAACCATTGATGCCCTGCGCTACGGACCCGCCGGAACCGCCTCATGAGCGCAACGCTGGTCGGATACGCGACGCACGAGGAACTGATCCAGAAGAGTCGATTCCTCGCACGCGCCTGGCCCATCCTCAGCGTTGACGAGGCTCAGGCCCACGTCGAACAGTGCGCGCGCGAAGACGCCAGTCACCACTGCTACGCCTGGCGCAACGGTCAGCAGTACCGCTTCCACGACGCCAACGAACCTTCCGGCACCGCTGGCAGGCCGATCCTGCAGGCCATCGACGGCCAGGATCTGGATGGCGTGCTGGTGGTCGTGACCCGCTGGTTTGGCGGTATCAAGCTCGGTGCCGGTGGTCTGGTTCGCGCCTATGGCGGCGTTGCCGCCGAATGCCTGCGTCAGGCCGAGCGCCGCGAACTGATCGAGATGCAGACCTTGAGCATCGCCCTGCCCTTCGCCCACGAAAGCGTGCTGCGCCAGATTGCCGGCGAATGCGCAGGCCTCATCAGCGCCGAGCACTACGACAGCCAGGGCTTCTCCTGCCAGCTCACGCTACCCTCCAGCCGCGCCGGCGAATGTCGGCAACGCCTGCAGGACGCCACCCGCGGCCAGGCCCGGATCAGCCCGCCCTTGTAGGAGCGACCTCGCGTCGCGACCGTTGTCGCGCAGCGGTGGCAAAGACCGGGAAGCGCAGAGTGCTGTTGCCAGAAGCGTAACGCAGAGGGCGCAGAGAAGCGCCGAGAACGCGGAGAAAAGCAAAGCAAATCTAGAGACGCTTCTCTCTGCGTTCTCCGCGGCCCTCAGCGTTCTCCGCGTTGGAGCACGTGCCCACCAGTCAGCACGAAGGTCTGATGGCGTCTTGCCCCATTTGGTCACGGTCGCGCCGCAAGGGCGCTCCTACCCAGGAGCCCGCTTTTCGTAGGAGCGACCTTGCGACGCGACCGCCGTCATCCATCCCTCTTCACAGCATCTTGAAATTTGCCGGCGCCGGCGCATCTCACTGGCCATCACCCACACTGGTTCGTGTATGAAACTGCCCACCTGGCTGTCGAAGATTCTGGTGACCGTGCTCAGCGCCTCGCTGGTGCTTGGATTGGCGGTCGGCGGTACCTGGCTCATCCGTCATCCCATGCCGCAGGTCAACCTGATGCCGGTCGCCATGGTCGTCGGCCTTGCCAGTCTGGTGTACGGCGCGCGCAACAAGAGCTGACAAAGCGGCATCATGTGCCAATGAAGATCGGCACCTACTATCAAGCGACACGACGAGAACCTGCGGAACATCAGCCATTGCTGAGCGACACGCGCGCGAGCGTGGTGGTGGTTGGCGGTGGCTATGCAGGTCTGGCCACGGCATTGGGTCTGGCCGAGCGCGGCGTCAGCGATGTGCTGCTGTTGGAATCCGAGTCCATAGGCTTTGGCGCCAGTGGCCGCAACGGTGGCTTTGTCTTCGGCGGGTACTCGCTGGGCGAAGCTTCGCTGCGGGCCGAGGTCGGCGCCGACACCGCGCAGTGGATGTATGGATTGACGCGGACCGCGGTCAGCACCATCCGCGCCCGCATAGATCGCTATGCCATTCAGTGTGATCCGGTCGACGCCGGCGTCATATGGGCCAACTGGTTCAAGGACCCGTCACTGCTGACCGAACGGCAAGCGCTGCTGCGCGAGCACTTCGGCGTGAACTGGAGCACGCTGAGTCCAGAACAACTGCGCGCCCAGCTGAATACGCCGCGTTACCACGGCGGCTTGTTCGAGGCCGAGGCCTTTCATGTACACCCGCTCAACCTGGCGCTGGGCATGGCCCGGGCCGCGCAGGGCGGCGGCGTGCGCGTGCATGGCGCCAGCCCGGTGACCCGAATCGAAAAGACCGGCGCCGGCTGGCGCGTGCATTGCCTGGGCGGTGCGATAGACACAGACACGGTCGTCGTCGCTGGTGGCGGCTATCTGGGCAGGCTGGTGCCGGCCCTGCAGCGAGCGCTGTTGCCGATCGCCACCTATGTAGCGGTGACCGAGCCTCTGGGCGATCGCCTCGACGAATCGATCCGCACCCGCGCCGCGGTCTACGACACCCGCTTCGCTTTCGACTACTACCGCGCCCTGCCCGACACCCGCCTGCTCTGGGGCGGACGAATTTCGATCCTGAATCGATCCCCGCAGGCCGTAGCGCACCTGCTGAAGGCCGATATCAAGCGGGTCTATCCGCAGCTGGGCGAGTTCGAGGTCGACTACGCCTGGAGCGGTTTGATGAGTTACGCCCGCCATGAAATGCCACAACTCGGCATGCTGGAGCCCGGACTCTGGTACGCCCAGGCCTTCGGCGGACATGGCGTCGCCACCACGACCGCCATGGGCGAGCTACTGGCACAGGGTATCGCCGGAGAAAACGAGGACTGGCGGCGCTTCAGCCCCTTCGGTCTGAGCCGAACCTGGCGCCCCTTCGGCTTCCTCGGCGCCCAGGCGACCTACAGCTGGCTGCAGGCGCGGGATTCGTGGAAGGATTGGCGCGAGCGGTGAGGCGGTTGTCGGTTGTTGGTTGTTGGTTGTTGGTTGTTGGTTGTTGGTTGTTGGTTGTTGGTTGTTGGTTGTTGGTTGTTGGTTGTTGGTTGTTGGTTGTTGGTTGTTGGTTGTTGGTTGTTGGTTGTTGGTTGTTGGTTGCTGGTTGCTGGTTGTTGGTTGTTAGCACACCCTGCCGAGCAAGCTCGGCACTACAACAGCCTCGAACACCGCGGCTCTGGTAGAGCGGAGCTTGCTCCGCTGCTTCTGCTTGGCTTGTGCTTCTGTCAGCGCGCTGCCGGGAACAGCCGCACACCCTGCCGAGCAAGCTCGGCACTACCAAAGCCTCGAACACCGCGGCTCTGGTAGAGCGGAGCTTGCTCCGCTGCTTCTACCCACAACCGACAACCGACAACCACCAACCAGGCCTCAGCCGCGCTGACGCACGGCCTCGAACAGGAATACGCCGGCGGCCACGCTGACGTTGAGGCTTTCCACGCCCGGTGCGATCGGGATCTTCCAGAGGAAGTCACAGGTCTTGCGGGTGAGTTCGCGCAGACCGTCGCCTTCGCTGCCCATGACAATGGCCAGCGGACCCTTCAGATCGGATTGATAGACCGTGTCGCTCGCCTCACCGGCGGCGCCGGCCACCCAGACTCCGGCCTTTTTCAGGCGCTCCAGTGCCCGCGCCAGATTGGTCACACGCACCAAAGGCAGGCGTGCGGCCATGCCGGCCGAGGCGCGCATGACCGTCGGCGTCAGACCCACGGCACGATCCTTGGGCACCACCACGGCCATCGCCCCGGCCGCCGCCGCGGTGCGGATGCAGGCTCCAAGATTGTGCGGATCCTGCACACCATCGAGCACCAGGATCAAGGCTGGCGTCGCCGACTTTTCCACCAGCGCGATCAGATCCGATTCGTCCAGCGCCTCCGGCAGGCGCCAGCGCGCCGCGATGCCCTGATGGCGGTCGCTGGCAACGCGCTTGTCCAGCTGTGCCCGCGGGCTGCTCTGCACCGCAATGCCGAGCTTGCGCAGCCGCGCCACCAGCGCCTCGACCCGCGGACTGCGCTTGCCGTCCTCGACCAGCGCTTCGAGAATGCGCGTGGGATCAGCATCCAGCTGCGCCTCCAGTGCATTCGGGCCGAGCAGCCAATCCGTATCAACCGACATGAAAACCTCCTAGTAGGTCATTTGCCGCGGAAAGCCCAAGTCGACCATCGTCCTCACAAAGAGACGTCGCTAGCCGGCTGCCGGAAGCCGAACGCTGAGAACGCAAAGGGGCACTGAGAACGCGGAGAAAAGCATTCCGGGCTGGCAGCGCGCGCTCCTCGAGAGAATCCAGCGCTACCAATAACTGCCCGATGACCTCGAACCGGCGTCATTGCGAGTGCAGCGAAGCATTCCAGAAGCGCGTTCTCAAGGGCGCTGGGTTGCTTCGTCACTTCATTCCTCGCAATAACACATCAAGGACCTGCGATACCGGCTCATGCAAAGAAGCTGCGCGCGTGGATTCTCGATCTATTGCACACCATTGCAGACACCAACGCACCCTGCCCCATCTTGGTGGCTTCTCTCTGCGTTCTCAGCGCCCCTTTGCGTACTCAGCGTTCCGCTTCTGCCCACACTCCGCGGTCGACATTCAGGCTCATCGCCGTCGCCCGCGCTTGCCGCCGCCTCCGGTCTTGCCGCGGGGCTGATCGGGCTTGGGTCCGCGTGACTTGCCGTCGCGTTGGGTCTGCTGCTCGGCGCGGGTGGGCATGTCGCCGGCCAGTCGGAAATCGATCTTGCGATCCATGGCCTCCACGCGCAGCACCTTGATCCGCACCTTGTCGGCCAGTTGGAAGCCGACGCCGGTGCGTTCGCCGACCAGTCGGCGATGGCGCTGATCGTAGTGGTAGTAATCGTTGGGCAACTGGGTGACATGGACCATGCCGGTGATCCGCGTTTCCAGGATTTCGACGAACAGCCCGAAACTGGCCACGCCGGTGACCACGCCTTCGAACTCCTCACCCAGATGGCGTTCCATATAGGCGCATTTCAATCGATCGGCGACATCGCGCGTGGCCTCATCGGCACGGCGCTCGGTGGCCGAACAATGACGCCCCAGCTCGGACATCTGGGTCGGGTTGTATTGGTAATCCGACGGCGTGCCCTGGCCCAGCGCGTAATGGATGGCACGATGCACCAGCAGATCGGGATAGCGACGGATCGGCGAGGTGAAATGCGCATAGGCGCCCAGCGCCAGACCGAAATGGCCGTCGCAGGCCGCCGTATACGTCGCCAGACTCTGCGAGCGCAGCACCACGGCCTCAATCAGGGCCGCGTCCGGCCGGCTCTTGGCCTTCTTCAGCACCGCCATCAGATCCTCGGGCTTGAGGTCCTCATAGGCCGGGATGAGCATGCCGACGGTGCCCAGAAAGTCGGCCAGCTCCTCGTACTTGTGCGTGGGTGGTCGCGGATGCACCCGGTACAGGGCGGGAATGCGACTGCGCTTGAGGAATTTGGCCGCCGCGACGTTGGCCGCGATCATGCATTCCTCGATCAGCTTGTGGGCATCGTTGCGTTCGTACATCTTGACCGCATCGATATTGCCGTTCTCGTCGTAATCGAAGCGCACTTCCTGACCTTCGAAATCGAGCGCTCCGCGCTCGGCCCGGCGTGCCGACAGAATCTTGTAGAGGCCGTACAGATTTTCCAGCTGCGGCAGCACCGCCTTGACCCGCTCCAGCGCTTCCGGGCGGCGCAGACCCACCGCGGACCAGACCTGGTTGTAGGTCAGGCGTGCCGCCGAGCGCATGACGCCAGCGAAGAAGCGCGAACGGGTGGTTTCACCCTTGGCATCGATGCGCAGCTCGCAAGCCAGGCACAGGCGTTCGACTTCCGGCTTCAGCGAGCAGATGCCGTTGGACAACTTCTCCGGCAGCATCGGCACGACGCGATTGGGGAAATACACCGAGGTGCCGCGCAGCTGGGCCTCGTCGTCCAGCGCCGTACCCGGATAGACATAGCTGGCGACATCGGCGATGGCCACATAGAGCTTGTAGCCGCCGCCGCGGGTGGGTTCGCACCAGACCGCGTCATCGAAGTCGCGTGCGTCCTCGCCATCGATGGTGACCAACGGCAGCTCGCGCAGATCCTCGCGATCGCGGCGTTGCGCCGGGCGTACCGCGTCGGGAATGCGGGCGGTCTCGGCGATGACCTTGTCCGACCATTCGTGCGGGATGCCATGGGTCTCGATGGCCATGTCGATGGCCAGCGAGGTACCGACTTCCTCGCCCAGCACGCGAACGATTTTCGCCACCGGCTGCCGATGCTGTGCCGGTGGTTCGGTGATTTCGGCCACCACCACATCGCCGGGTTTGGCATCGCCTTCCTGACCCTTGGGAATTAGCAGGTCCTGATGAATGCGAGTGTCATCGGGCGCGACCACGCCGAAACCGGCTTCTTCCAGATAGCGACCGACGATGCGCGGTGAGCGCCGCGACAGGATCGAGACAATGGCGCCCTCGGGCCGGTCCTTCTTGTCGCGACCGACGACGCTGACCAGCGCCCGATCGCCGTGAAGAACCTGACGCATCTGGAAGGGCGGCAGGTAGATGTCACCCACGCCCTCATCGGGCTTGAGAAAGCCGAAACCCTCGCTGTTGGCGATGATCGAACCGGCAATCAGGTCCATCTTGTCGGCCAGGCCGTAGCCGCCGCGGCGATTGCGCAGCAGACGGCCCTGTTGCATCAGTTGATCGAGCAGCGCGCGCACCGCCTCGATCCCTTCGGCCGTCTTGTAGCCGAGCTCGTCGGCGATCTCCTCGGCCTTCATCAGCTTGGCGCTGGTCTGCAGGAATCCGAGCAGTTGGGGGGCGCCAGGCGCCTTGGGTTTGGTAGTTTTAGGCATCCGACAAGGTTACGACAAAGGCCGTTGGAATGCTCCCCTCCGGCGGCGCGGGCACGGCCGCAGGGTCAGCGCATGCTGCAAGTATCGAAGCATGGGACCGAGCGCAGCCAGAAGCGGGACGCAGAGTACGCGGACAATTGCGAGAACGATCCTGGAATGGCTTTGCTCCGCGTTCTCTGCGAATCATTGCGTTCTCCGCGTTGCAGCTCTTCCCACAGACGCTTCTGGCTGACGATTTGCGCCGTTGCTGGTCTCGGGCAGCATTGGGCTCCCGGTCGCGCCGCGAGGGCGCTCCTACAGGAGTGAGCCGCACCGATCTCCCGGTCGCGACGCGAGGTCGCTCCTACAGGAGCGAGCCGCGCTGATATCTTGGTCGCGCCGCGAGGGCGCCCCCACCGGGTGCTAATGGCAGTCGAGCAGTGGACGCAGCGCGGACAGTGGGCCTTCGTGGGGCAGTATCCATGGCGCCAGGAAGAAGAACACGCCGAACACAGCCAGTGCGGTGCCGATCTGGCGCTTGCGGTTGGCGCTGAGGCCCCGAGGCGTGCTGGCGCCGGCGGCGACGCCCAGGCCCAGCATCGCCGGCAGCGTACCCAGTCCGAAGGCAGCCATGAACAGCGCGCCCTGAACCGGGCTGGCGAAACCGATGCTGAGGGTCAGCATGCCGTAGACCAGTCCACAGGGCAGCAGACCCCAGAGGGCGCCGAAGGCCAGTCCCTTGGCGGCGCTGTCGATGGGCAGCAGGCGCCGGGTCAGCGGCTGCAGACGCCGCCACAAGGGCGCTCCGATGACGGCCAGCCGATCGAGCAAACTGATCCAGCCGGCCAGCTGCAGGCCCATCAACACCAGCACCAGCGCGGCCATGGCCCGGAGTACCCAGATGCCGGAGGGCTGCTCCAGCCAGCTGCCGATACCCAGGCCGAACAGTCCGAACAAGGCGCCTAGCCCGGCGTAGCCGAGGATGCGCCCCAGACTGGCCGCAAGCGGCACCACGATCGGTGCCCGGCCAGCGCTGGACACGCCAAAGGCGCCGGCAATGGCGCCGCACATCAGTACGCAATGAACGCTGCCAGCGGCACCGAGCAGCAGAGCCGCGCCCAGGCTCAGCTCAGCGATCACGATCGCCGGCGCGGGGCGCCTCGTCGTCGCTGAGAATGTCGATGGCCGGGGTTTCCAGGTCTTCGAACTGATCATTGTCCACCGCCCAGAAAAAGGCGTAGACGGCGGCGATCACCAGCATCAGCGACAACGGTATCAGCACCAGCAGGATATTCATGCGCGTTCCGAGCCCGTCACTGCCGCCGCGCTCTCCAGGGACAGATCTTGCACCACGGCGCCAGAGGCAGCTGGAGCGGATTTCAGCAATCGCATCGAATTGACCACCACAATCAGGGAGCTCAGGGACATGCCGATCGCCGCCAGCCAGGGTGGAACCCAACCCAGCGCGGCCACGGGAATGGCGATGGCATTGTAGCCATAGGCCCAGCGGATGTTGTGGCGGATAGTGGTCATGGTCTGCTGCGCCAGCTCCAGCGCCTGCGGCAGCACCGCCAGACGCGAGCCCAGCAACACCAGGTCAGCATGCGCCTTGGCCAGATCGGCGCCCCGACCCATGGCCATCGAGACCGCCGCCCGCCCCAGCACCGGCGCATCATTGACGCCGTCACCGACCATCAGCGCCGGACCATCCTGCAGTTGCAGCCGATCCAGCACCTCGAGTTTGGCCTGCGGCGATTGCGCCGCAAAACAGGCATCCATCTGCAATCTGTCCGACATGGCGCGCACTCGCGGCGCGCTGTCGCCACTGAGCAGGGTGGTCCGCAGGCCGCGCTCGCGCAAGGCACGCACGCTGGCGGTGGCATCGGCGCGGAGTTGATCCTGCAGCCGGAATCCGGCGATCGCCCGGCCATCGGCGCTCAGCAGGATGTCGCCATCCAGCATGGGCATCGGCGCCTCCGGGCAGGCGAAGTCGGGCCGGCCCAAGCGGTAGCAGATGCCATCGATCAGTCCTTCCACGCCGAAGCCGGCAATCTGGCGTCTTTGCGTCACCGCCAAGCCAGCCGACTCGGCGCCGAAAGCGCGGGCAATCGGGTGGGTGGCCTCCTGCTCCAGCGCCGCCGCCAGCGCCATGACCCGCTGGCTGGACTCACCATGGGCCAGCGCTGTCCGGGCAACGCGGATCTGGCCGTCGGTCAGGGTTCCGGTCTTGTCGAACACCACCTGGCGCACCTGCGCCAACGTTTCAAGAGCCGCCGGGCGGACCACCAGGATGCCCAAGCGACCCAGGCCCTGACTGGCGGCGGCCAGCGCCGTGGGCAACGCCAGGGACAGCGCGCAGGGGCAGGACACCACCAGCACCGCCAGGGCCACCTCGAAGGCGCGTTCCGGCGCGTACCAGGTCCAGGCCAGCGCCACCAGCACGGTCAGCACCAGCACCCGGGCCACGAAGATCTGGGCCACGCGCTCGGCCATCTGCAGACTGGCAGGCTTTTCCGCCCGGGCGCTGTCGGCCAGTCGCGACAGCGACGACCACACGGTCGCCGCGCCAGTCTGCTCAACCCGAAGGCGCAAGGGCCTGGACATCGCCACGCTGCCGGCCAGCACCCGCTCACCCGCCAGCTTGTCCACCGGTATCGACTCACCGCTGAGCATGGCTTCATCGACCTCGGCGGCCTCGATCAGCTCGCCGTCCACCGGGATGGTGCAGCCCGCCGCCACCTGCACCAGATCACCCGGCTGCAATTCCAGCGTGGCCACTTCCTGCTCGACCTCGCCCTCGATGCGGCGGGCCAGCGGTGGCAGCCCTGAAGACAGCACGCCCAGACTGATCTGGGCGCGATGACGCACGCTCTGTTCGGCAAAGCGGCCCAGCAGCAGGAAGAACACGAACATCGTCAGCGAATCGAAATAGACGTCGAGACCGCCGCGCCAGGACTGATAGACACTGGCGACAAAAGCCAGCCCCAGCGCCAGTGCCACCGGCGTGTCCATGCCCAATCGCCGCGCCTTCAGCTCGCGCCAGGCGCCGCTGAAGAAGGGTTGTCCGGAATAGAAGATCACCGGTGCCGCCACGCTCAGACTGACCCAGCGGAAGAAGTCGCGCACGGTTGGATCCATGCCTTCGAAGGCGCCGGCATAGAGCGCCACGCCGTACATCATCGCCTGCATCATGCCGACACCAGCGACCACCAGGCGCTTGAGCGCGTCGCGGCGCTCGCGCTTGATGCGCTCCAGGGCATGGGTGGGATCACTCAACTGCGGTCGGTAGCCCAGGGCGGCCAGTCGCTCGGCCAGATCCGACAACTGGACCTCGGCCACTCGCCAGCGCAGGAACACGCGCTGCGTCAGTGGCTGCACCCGCACCCGCAACACGCCGGGCTCCGCCGACAGCGCCCGTTCGATCAACCAGGTACAGGCGGCGCAGCGGAGGCCTTCCAACGACAGCGTGATCTCGGCCACGCCGTTGACGGCCTCACCGGCGTAGTAGCGCAGCACGGCTGGCCGATCGAAGACCGCAAAATCGCTCTCCACGGCGCGACCGGGGCCGGCGCCTTCGGCGCGCAGACGGTAGAAATCGCCCAGACCCTGGCCTTGTATCCACTCGACCGCCGCCCGGCAGCCACCGCAGCACAGCGGCTGCTGCACGCCAGCCACCACCAGCCAGTGCACGCCGCTGGCGGGCAGCGGCTCATGACAGTGGAAACAGTGGGCTGCCGCCATTGAACACGCTTCAGGGCTGGAAACGCAGGGTGTTGCTGGCCACGTCCGTCGCCCCCGGCATTTCCCAGCCCTGTTCGGGCGAGGACAGCAACAACAGCAGGCCCTGGGTCTGAGCCGGCCATACACCGCGGTAGCGACCATCATCCGAGCGCGTCAGGGTCAACACCTGATCCAGGCCGGCGTCTGTCGGATGCCAAAGCCGCAGGCTGAGCTGCTGCGGCAGATCGCGCCCGGCAAGCTCAAGGACGATGCCGCGGGCAGCCGGATCGAGCTGGGCGGTTGCTGACAAACCGAGGCTCTGAGCCCGCAGCTGCGGTTGACTGTCACCATATTGCACCGGACCCGTGCGCATGACTGATTCCGGCAGCGGCTTGTCGCCGTAGCGGATGGCGATGCCCAGCGTGGTCAAGCCGGCGATGACCGACGCCAGAACCGGCAGGAAGATCAGCCAATGCCAGGGCAGACCGGCTTTTGCAGGAATCTCGGGTTCAGCCATCAGTTGCACCACGCTCATGCCGGATCCATCGTTGATCAAGTCCAGACAGTCTGACAGAGCGACTGCCGGCAGGTTTTGATCGGCGTCAGCTGCTACCGGCAGCTCTCACCGAACACGCCGCAAGTAGTTGAATCAAAAACTTTTCCGCAAAGAACGCAAAGGACGCAAAGGAAGCGAAGATCTCAAAGGATGGTCAGCTGAGCGGCGATCTCTAGCCGCATAACCGGCTGACAACTCGGAATCGCTCTACTTTGCGGCCTTTGCGTCCTTGGCAGACAAAAAAACTCCGAGATCACCGACAGTCTGCCGCGCGAACAAGCGCACCGCCAAGGGGCGACCGGGACTCTCACCACACATACGTTAACCCATTGATTTATCAAACTGGCAAAGAAGGGGCAGCAGTCCAATCACGACGCATGATCTGACCATGCCGCGACGTGGGTCCCCTGCCCCCTGCCCATGCCAACAGAGCAGACTCCGACCGGACAGGCGGCTAGCCCGCATATTTCATGAGGGAACGCGGATGATCGCGAAGGGCTTTGCGCCGGAATCGAGACGAGAGGAGGAGTAATGGTTGTTCCATTGCGACGACGAGCAACGAAGAGTCCGGCGCAAAGAACGAGCGAGGGCCGCGTTAGCGAGGAAATGGCAGCGAACAGTTTGTCATTTCAACCCATTCGAGGATTTCCGCGTCGTTCCAACGAAGTCGGGCCATTTCATCGCGACCTCATGAAATGTGCGGGCTAACCCCGCGCCGGATACAATGGCGCCAGCGGCGAAGCCATCGCTGCCTCGCTGCTCTGGCGCAGGATCGGCCCGGACTTGAAGGCCGCCCGCAGGCGCTCGCGCACGGCCGCCCGGTCGTCGGCCGCCGGCCTGGCCGCCCACAGGGTCTGCTCCAGTGCGTCGATGGCGGCCTGCTGGGCGGCATCGCCCAGGCGCGCGCGCAGCTGTCCCAGATTCAGGCAGGGGGTCGGTGTCGATGCCCGCAGGGCGTCGGCAATCTCGTGCAGATCGCCGTCAGCCAGCGCCCGCCGCAGCACGGCGGGGTCGACCAGACGCTCCGGCGCCCGTTGCGGCGCTGGTACCGAGACGACTGCCTGCCGGCGCCAGCCCCACAGCAAGGCGCCCAGCAGCCCGCAGCCCAGTACCAGGCTGATCCAGCGCCAGCGCGTCAACTCGGCGCGCAGAGCCTCGTCGCCGGCGCTGATCGCTGTCGGCATTGCCGGAACCGGGGAGGTCGCCGGCGCCTGCGCGGTGCTCTGCATCGGCACAGGATTGATCGGCACTGCATTTCCCACGGCGACATCCAGCGTCGCCCCGGCCACCTCGGCCACATCGGCACGGTCACTGGCGGTGTTCCAGTAGCGCACCCTCAGCGCCGGCAGATCGAGCTTGCCGGCCTGGGCGGGCACGATGGCGAAGCGGCGCTTGAGCACGGCCACCGGCGCCCCGGCCACCACCCCGTCCTGACGCTGGGCCGGCTCCGGAAATACCTGTGCCCCGGGAATCGGCGGCAATTCCAGATCGGGCAACTGGCTGGACAGCGCGCCGTCTGCCGTCAGGGTGTATTCGACCAGCACCGGCTCACCGGTCCGCGGAGAATCCGGTAGGTCGGCGCGCACGAGTCCCAGCTGACGCGCGGCCAGCCACGGCTGCGGGGCCCCCGGCGGCTGTGGCCGCACGTTCAAGGAATAGCTCTGGCCCACCGCACTGACGCTCTGCACGCGGCTGAAGAAACTGTTGGCATTGTTGGTCTGGGCACCGCCGCGGAACTGTGCCGCCGGCAATTCCATGGGACCGGACTGTTCCGGGATCAGCAAGTAGCGACGTTCGAACACACCGTAGCGACGCCCGTTGATTTCAGTCTGTGACTGCTGATCTTCGCCCAGTTGTTGCAGGCTCGCATGCTCGGGCGCACGCGCCGTGACCTCGCCGCTGGACAGCGGCACCGAGTAGTACAGGCGCACGGTGAACGGCACCGCCTGCTGCACATAGGGCGAGGTGGTGCCGAGTTCACTCTCGAGAAAGATCAGATCGCCCTTCGCCGCGGAACCCGGTTCAGCCGGGACGACGGTCAGCGTCATCGGCTCGGTCGCGGAATTGCCCACCGGTATCGCCGGAATCGTCAGTACCCCGGCCGCCTTGGGCTGGATCTCGACCGAATACTGGATGGAACTGCTGCGGCGACCGTTGACGATCGACATCTGGGTGCTGCTGGACTGACCGCCCAGATCAAAGTCCTGCTGCAGCACACTGAAATCGGGCGCCGAAGACGCCTCGTCAGACTCCACCGTCAAGGTCGTGGTCTCGCCAAGCTTGATGCGATCGGATCCCAGGCTCGCCCGGGCCGCAGCAAGGGCCTGAGAGGCGCACAACAGCAGCGCGCAGCAGAGCGCAATCCCCTGCCCGATCCGGTGTCTTGTGCCCTTGGGCGAGTGCTTCATCAATGATCTCCCTCGGCTGCCCGGCGCCGATATTCCAGCTCGAATTTGCGCCGCAACAAGCCACCCGGATCGTCGGGCACCCGACGCAGCCATTGCTGCGTGGCCTGCTGCTGTTCAGCCGCCGCGCGCTCTTCGGGCGTGAGCGCCCGCGCCTCGGTCTGCTCGCCATCCTCCGACGCCTGTTGCGCCTCCAGCGCCTGCTGCATCTCGCGCTTGGCAGCCTCTTCCGCAGCCTGCTGCTGAGCCTGCTCGGCCGCGCTGGGCTGCTCGGCCCCGGACTCGTCCTTCCCATCCTGCCGGTCCTGACCTTGCTGGTCCTGACCCTGCTGATCCTGACCTTGCTGGTCCTGACCCTGCTGGTCCTGACCCTGCTGATCCTGACCCTGCTGATCCTGACCTTGCTGGTCCTGACCCTGCTGATCCTGACCCTGCTGGTCCTGGCCTTGCTGATCCTGGCCCTGCTGATCCTGGCCTTGCTGGTCCTGGCCCTGCTGGTCCTGACCTTGCTGATTCTGGTCCTGCTGGTCCTTGCCGTCCTGATTCTGCGAGGACTGCTGCGATTGCTGCTGCTTCAGCGCGTCCTCTACGATCTTGCGATTGGCCAGTGCGTCTTCCATGCCCGGCTGCCGGGCCAGAGCCTCGTCGTAGGCTTTCAGCGCCCCGGGCAGATCGCCGGACTTGGCCAGCGCGTTGCCGCGGTTGTAGTGGGCGTCAGCCTGATCCAGACCCGTCCATGATTCCGCCGCGGCCTTGTAGTCGTCGCCGCGGTAGGCGGCGGCGCCCTGCAAGGCCGGATCCTGCGCCAGCTCCCGTGCACGGGCGGCATCGCCCCGCTCCAGCGCGGCATAAGCACGCTGGTCGGAGCGCTGCCAGAGCGAGTCCCAGAAGGATTGCAGACGACCGGGTGTCGCGACTTCGCTGGCAGCCGCGGGCGCGGGTGCCTCGTCGGCGGCATAAACCTCGGACTCGGGCGCAGCCAGTCCGAAGACCAGCAGTAGCGGCAGCATGGCCAGCCAACCGCGACGGAATCCGATCAAGGCCAGTGGCAGCAGGCCTAGCAGCAACCAGTAACCGTCATCACTGCGCGCCAGCGCCTGCTGCTCGCTGGCGCCGCCGGCCGCTCCCGCCTGGTCGACGCCCGCTCGCAGCACGCCCAGCCCCCGCAAATCTGCGTCATCGGCCGTCAGCGTGGCAAAGCGGCCACCCCCGCGATCCGCCAGGGCCTGCAGGCTGGCTGGGTTCAGCTTGGCCAGGCGCGGCTGGCCATCGGCGCCGGTGATGAATCCCTGAGCATTGCTCATCGGCGCGCCCGCCAGCGTGCCCACGCCCAGCACCGACAAGCGGTAGCCCTCGGCGCGTGCCTGCTCAGCGGCTGCCTGGGCGTAGCTGTCGACCTGATCGGTCACCAGCAGGATCTCGCCGCGCTCGGCGCCGCTGTCGCGCATCAACCGCACCGCACGCTTGATGGCGCGATCGGCACGCTGGCCATCCACCGGCATCAGACTTGGATCCAGACTGTCGAGCAGGGCCTTGACGGTGCGGGCATCGGCGGTAATCGGGGCCACGGTGAAGGCATCGCCGGCGTAGGCCATCAAGCCGATCTGCCCGGTCTTGCGCTGCTCCAGCAGCCGCGCCAGCTTGGCCCGCGCCTGAATCATGCGCGAGGGCGGCAGATCCGTCGCCCGCATGGCCGAGGACAGGTCCAGCGCAATCACCAGCGGCGATTGCTGCTGCCACAGCGGCATCGGCAATTCCCGCCAGGACGGACCAGCCAGAGCCAGAACCGTCAGCAGCGCCGCAGCCAGCCACACGCGCGATGCGCCACCGGCGCCCCGGACCTCGGCGGTCTGCAGCAGATGCGGCAGCAGATGCGGATCCACGGCGCGCTGCCAGACGCTCTGCTGTGCACGTCGATGGCGTTGCAGCCACCACAGCAACGGCAGCAACAACAGCGCCAGCAGCCACCAGGGGCGCAGGAACTGCAGACTGGTCAGACTCAGTTCCATGGCCGTACCTTCGCCACAACACGGCGCTTTCCACGTCTGGCAGACCTGCAAATCATGCCGGCACTCCGCGACGCCCGGGCAACCAGGGCAAAAGCATCGATATCAAGGCCAGCAGCGCGGCAAGGCTCAGTGGCAGCACATAGCGCTCGATACGCGGCTGCAGGGTCTCGCCCGGCAATGCCGTGGGTTCGATCCGGTCCAGCTCGGCATAGATACCCGCCAGCTCCGAGGTATCGCGAGCCCGGAAATAACGGCCGCCGGTGGTGTCGGCCACGCGCCGCAGCGTGGTTTCGTCGATCTGCGCACGGCTGGGCACGCGCATGCCGAAGAAAGTCTCCTCGCCCTCGCCGCCAAAGCCGATGGTGTGTACGCGCACACCGGCCGATTTCGCCAATTCCGTGGCACGCAGCGGATCGATGGCACCGGCGGTATTGACGCCGTCAGTCAGCAGGATCAGTACCCGCTGGCCGGGCTCGGCCACCTCATCATCGGGATCGCTGAGACGCTTGACCGCCAGCGCGATGGCATCGCCGATGGCAGTTTCCTGTCCGGCCAGACCGACCACGCTGTCGAACAGCTGCTGGCGCACGCTGTTGCGGTCCAGGGTCAGTGGGGTCACGCCGTAGGCGCGCTCGCCGAACAGCAACAGGCCCACACGATCACCGGCGCGGCGCTCCAGAAAATCACCCAGCACCGCCTTCACTGCCGTCAGGCGGTCGACGATGCGGCCACCCAGGCGCATGTCCTCGGCAGCCATGCTGCCCGACAGATCCACCGCCAGCAGCAGATCGCGACCCGCCTGCGGCGGCTTGATCGCCTCGCCAAGGATCTGCGGGCGCGCCGCGGCCACGCACAGCAACGCCCAGGCCATCAGCATCCACGGACTGAGATGCGATTTGCGAGCCCGCGCCGCAGTGCCCGCCAGCGTTTCCAGTTCGCCAAAGAAGGGCGTGCGCAAGGCGCCACCCTGCCCCGCCTGCGTCGGTGGCAGGAGCCGCGCCGCCAGCCAGGGCAGCGGTAGCGCCAGCAGCATCCAGGGCCAGGCGAATTCCCAGCTCAGCAGTTCGGCAATCATGGCCCGCGCACCAGATTCAGAAAGCACTGCCGGGCCGGCGTCAGCAGCGAACGCAAGGCATCGGCGTCGACTTCCCGGCGATAGGCGCCATCGAGCAGCAGCTGCCCGAGTTCACCGGAGAACACGGTCTGAGATTTGGTACCCAACTGGCGATCAAGGAAGCCGGTCCAGGCCGCCCCGGTCAGTGTCGCGGCAGCCGGATCACGATGGCGCGCGGCGCGCCGAAGCAGCTCCGACACCGCGATCAGACAGGCGCGCGGCTCAGCAATCGCGGCCGCCTGATCGAATTCGAACTGCAGGGCACGCAGGCGCTGACGGGCGCGCCAGCGCCGCAAGCCCCAGCGCAGCGTCAGGAACAGCAATACCAGCACCGCCGCCGCCAGCAACCACCAGCCCGGCGCCGGCGGCCACCACGAGGGCTCGCTCGGCAGATGAATATCGCGCAAGGGCAGCTCCGGCTTCATGCGGCCTCACGTCTGTACGGCAGCAGCGCCGCCAGCACCTGGTCCGGCGCCTGATCGGTGCTGAGTGACATTGCCCGCCAGCCCAGGCTGCGCAGACGCGAGCGCGCCTGCTCGAAACGCTCGGCAAAGGCGTGCATCCAGGCCGCCTGAGTGGAGCCCTGCTCCAGATCCAGCTCCACCCGGCGATGGTCACCGGCAAAAGCCAGCCGCGCCTGCGGCGGCGCCAGCTCCAGGGGATCGACCAGCAAGACCGCGACCGCATCATGATGCGCCGACAGCGCCGTCCAGCGGGCGTTGTCGATGCCATCCACGCTGCGCGGATCGATCAGCGCAATCATCCGCGAGCCAGGCTTGGAGACCCGCGCCGCCGATTGCAGGGCGATGTCCAGGCCCTGGTCGTCGTCCGGCGGCTGTTGATACCAGCGGTTCAGCGCATCGAGTACGCGCAGCGCGCCACGCACGCCGCCGGCCGGCGGCAACGGTGCCTCGCTGGCACTGCCGCGCAGCGCGCTGATGCGATCTCCGCTGCGCTGCCCGGCCCAGGCCGCCAGCGCGCCGGCATAGGCGGCCTGCACCGACTTGAAACAGACGCGCGTGCCGAAATACAGCCGCGGCGAGGTATCGGCAATGATCAGACTGACCCGATCGCGCTCGGCATGAAAGACCTTGGTATGGGTGCGGCCGGTGCGCGCGGTCACCCGCCAGTCGATATGGCGGGCGTCGTCGCCTTGCGCGTACAGCCGCGACTCGGCGTAGTCCATGCCCCGACCGCGCAAGGGCGAAGTCGCCGGCCCGGCCGAACTGCCCTGCGCCCGCTGCGGCGGCGGCCACGCCTGCACCCGCGCCCTGAGCGCGATCAGTTCCGCCAGCGTCGGGCGGATGCCTTGGGAGTTCGAGGTGGCTGGCGGCATTTGCTTTATGGGTTGTGCTTTTGAGGGTTGATGGGTTTTGGCGACTAGCAACTAGCAACTGGCAACTGGCAACTGGCAACTGGCAATTGGGGCGCAGGGATCGACCTTTCCGATGGTCTGGATCTGGCTTGAAGCGCGTTGGATTGCCTTGCGGCGCTCTCCCCGAACCAATATCAATGTTTGTTCATGCGTCATTGCGAGCCACCTGTTTCGGCCCGAAACTGCCCGCGGGCCATGAACCACAAACCCGCCTGTAGGAGCGACCTCGCGTCGCGACCGGCAAGCCGCACGTCCGAAGCAGCGGTCGCGCCGCAAGGGCGCTCCTACAGGTGAACCAAGCAAACCAACGACTTGCGATATGGGTTCATGGAGAGGAGCGTAGCGACGAAGCAATCCAGAGTTGCTGCGGCGGTGCGTCTGGATTGCTTCCCCCGAATCAAGTCCGGGGTCGCAATGACGCCGGGGCTCATGGCCCGTCTGCAGTGTCAGGACGAAACAAGTGGCTCGCAACAACGTCACTTCCAACCTTGCAGGAACATCCATCACTGAGCCCTGATCGCTAGTTGCCAATCGCCAACCACTGCAGCTCAACACCCAAAGCGTCCAGACAAGTCTGGACCTGCAAAAGCGCGCACCGTGGCGTCATGGCAATGGCACCCGCTGCAGCAGCTCGGCCACCAGACGTCCGCCATCCCAGCCTTCGGCTGTGGCCTCGTAGCTGGGCAAGACCCGATGGCGCAGCACATCCGGGGCTACCGCATGGACGTCTTCGGGGGTGACGTAATCGCGGCCGGCCAGCCAGGCGCGGGCACGGGCGCAGCGCTCCAGCGCGATCGAGCCACGCGGGCTGGCGCCCCAGGCGATCCGTCGTGCCAAACCCTTGTCATAGCCGCTGGCGTCGCGTGTGGCCAGCACCAACTCAACCAGATAGCGCTCCAGCGACTCGGAGAAATGCAGATCCAGCACCGCCGACCGGGCGGCGAAGACCTCGGCCTGTGACAGCTGATCGACGCTCTCGCTGCGCGAATGCAGGGCGTTGCGAGCCTGATCGCGCACCAGCCGCAAGATCGCCGTCTCGGCGCCGGCCTCGGGATAGCCCACCCGCACATGCATCAGAAAGCGATCGAGCTGGGCCTCGGGCAAGGGATAGGTGCCTTCCTGCTCGATCGGGTTCTGGGTGGCCATCACCAGGAACAACTTCGGCAGCGCGTAAGTCTTGCCGCCGACAGTGATCTGGCGTTCGCCCATGGCTTCAAGCAGCGCCGATTGCACCTTGGCCGGCGCCCGGTTGATCTCGTCGGCCAGCAGCAGATTGTGGAACAGCGGGCCGGGCTGGAACTCGAACCGTCCATCCTGCTGGCGCCAGATATCGGTGCCGGTCAGATCCGAGGGCAGCAGATCGGGGGTGAATTGCACCCGCTGGAAATTGGCCTCGACCCGCGCTGCCAGCGCCTTGACTGCCGTGGTCTTGGCCAAACCCGGCGCACCTTCCACCAACAGATGGCCATCGGAGAGCAGCGAAATCAGCAGCGACTCGACCAACTCAGCCTGACCGATCACCTGTGCCGACAGGGTTTCCCGCAATTGCCTGAATCTGGAATGCAGATCGGCGAGGTCGATGTGCTCTGGAACTTCGTTGACTGCAGCAGATCCTTCCATGCCTGGATGCGTACCCAATGGGAGACGGGTCCTCAGACCGCAGAGTTGGCAAAAAGTTCTGGGCGACGGATTCGTTCACCTGTAGGAGCGCCCTTGCGGCGCGACCGCTGCCTAGAACGTGCGGTTTGCCGGTCGCGACGCGAGGTCGCTCCTACAGTCAAGCCTGTGGTTCACGGCCCGTGCGAAGTTTCAGGCCGAAACAGGTGGCTCTCCATGAACCCATATCGCAAGTTGTTGATTTGCTGTTGTAGGTCACGTTGCTCGCGTAGCGAGCTACGTGACGCAATTCGATGTCACGTAGTCCGCTGACGCGGACAACATGACCTACGACACCGGGTTCATGGCCCCTGTGCAGTTTCGCGCCGAAACAGGTGGCTCGCAATGACGCCACCAACACGCAAGGCCAGCCCCCTCAAGCCCGCGCAAACACGAACGGCATCACCGCCTCGATGGTGTCGGCACCGACCAGCCACTGGTGCAGGCGCTCCACACCCATGGCCACGCCGGCGCAATCGGGCATCTGCGGCAGTGCCTGCAGCAGAAACTCGTCCAGGGCGGGCAGCGCCGCGCCGCGCCGCACTCTTTCGGCCAGATCGCGCTCAAAACGCTGACGTTGCTCGACCGCATCGTTGAGCTCGTGATAGCCATTGGCCAGTTCCACCCGGCCCAGATACAGCTCGAAGCGCTCGGCCACTCGGGGATCGGTCGGATGGATGCGCGCCAGCGCCGCCTGGCTGGCCGGAAAATCGTGAATGAACAGGAACTGCTGATCGCTCCACCGGGCCTCGATCAGATGGGTGCGCACCAGATCGAGCAGATCGTCGCGGCTCAGCCCTTCCAGATTGATCGTGCAGTCCGAAAGGGCCTGCTCCAGATCCTCGCGACTCGCCGTCAGCGGGTCGATACCCACGTAGCGCTGGTAGCACTGCTGGTAACTCAGGCGTTCGGCGGATCCCAGCTGGCGGCCGAAGGCGGCGGCCAGGGTGCGCACCAGCGCCTCGACCTCATCCATCAGTTGATGGTGGTCGAAACCGACCCGGTACCACTCCAGCAGGGTGAACTCCGGATTATGGCGGGCGCCGCACTCGCCATCACGAAACACGCTGGCGATTTCATACAGATCGCCACAGCCAGCCGCCAACAGGCGCTTGTGGAAGAACTCCGGGGAGGTCCGCAACCAGCGCAGGGCCGGTCCACCGAGCGGCGGACCGTGGTATCGGCTGCTGAAGCTGTCGATATTGGGATCACTGTTGCCGGCCTGCGAGAGCACCGGCGTGCTGACCTCCAGCACCCCGCGCGCCGCGAAGAACTCGCGAATCAGCGAGACCAGCTGCGCCCGCTGCCGCATCAGCGCCGGCAGCGTCATTGGAGCATGCCCTCGGCCCGCCAGCCCATGACCGCCCTAGTCTGCCGCTTCATGCCGACCGAGCAATTCCAGCAGCGCGGCTTCGTCCAGCACCGGCACCCCCAGTTCCTGGGCCTTGGTGAGTTTGGAGCCAGCATCCGCTCCGGCCACCACGAAACTGGTCTTCTTCGACACGCTGCCCGAGACCTTGGCACCCAGCGCCTCCAGCCGTGCGCCAGCCACATCACGGGTCATGCCGCTCAGCGTGCCTGTCAACACTGCCGTTTGACCCGCCAACGGCCCTCCGGCAGCGGCGGCCGGCTCATGTTCCGGCCAGTGCACGCCGGCGGCGCGCAGCTGCGCCACGATTCGGCTATTGCGCTCATCAGCAAAGAAGGCCCACAGGCGCTCAGCCACCACCGGGCCGACATCGGGCACCTGCATCAGCGGTTCGGCGGCCAGCGCCTTCTTCACGGCGTTCTGTTTCAGGGCCTCGGGATCCGCGAAATAGGGCTGCATGCGCGCGCTGGCCTCGATGATCCGGTCCAGGCTGCCGAAATGCCTTGCCAGTGCCTTGGCGGTGGACTCACCGACATCGCGAATGCCGAGCGCAAACAGGAAGCGCTCCAGCGTGGTGGTCTTGCTGCGTTCCAGTTCGTCGAGAATGTTCGCCGCCGAGCGTTCGCCCATGCGATCGAGACCGGACAAGGTGGCCAGGTCCAGCCGATACAGCTCATCGATGGTGTGCACCAGGCCGGCATCCACCAGTTGCTCGGCCAGCTTGTCACCGATGCCCTCGATATTCATGACCCGACGCGACGCGAAATGGCGGATGGCCTCCTTGCGCTGGGCCGGACAGACCAGACCGCCGGTGCAGCGGATCACTGCCTCGCCCTCGACCCGCTCCAGCGGCGAACCGCACTGCGGACAGGCGGTGGGCAAGTCCGGCGTCTGCGCGTCTGCCGGCCGGCGTTCCAGCACGGGCCCTACCACCTCCGGAATCACATCGCCGGCGCGGCGCACGATCACACAGTCGCCCACGCGCAGATCCTTGCGCGCCACCTCGTCGAAATTGTGCAGCGTGGCGTTGGAAACGGTCGCGCCGCCGACAAACACCGGCTCCAGCCGGGCCACCGGCGTGATTGCGCCGGTCCGTCCCACCTGCAGATCGATGGCCAGCAAGGTGGTCAGCGCTTCCTCGGCCGGAAACTTGTGGGCGATGGCCCAACGCGGCGCCCGCGACACGAAACCGAGCTCGGCCTGCCAATCGAGGCGGTCGACCTTGTAGACCACGCCGTCGATGTCATAGGCCAGCGATTGGCGGCGCTCGCCCATGCGCTGGAAATAGTCCAGGCAACCCTGCGCACCGACGGCCTTGCCGGCCTCGGGCGACACTGGCAGACCAAAGTCCCGCAAGCGCTGCAGGATGCCGGTATGGCGATCGGCGAGCGCGGCGCCGCTGACCTCACCCAGCCCGTAAGCGTAGAAGGCCAGCGGCCTGGCCGCCGCCATGCGCGGGTCCTGCTGGCGCACGCTGCCGGCAGCGGCATTGCGCGGATTGACCAGCTCCTTCTCGCCGCGCTCGCGGGCGCGGCGATTGAAGGCCAGAAATCCGGCACGCGGCATGTAGACCTCCCCGCGCACCTCCAGGGTCTGCGGCCAGCCGCTCCCGGAATTCAGAGACAGCGGCACGGCGCGGATGGTACGCACGCTATGGGTCACATCCTCACCGGTGACGCCGTCGCCACGGGTGGCCGCCTGCACCAGCTGACCGTCCTGGTAGAGCAGCGAGATGGCCAGCCCGTCGAGCTTGGGTTCGACCGAGAACTCGACCTCGCTACGCCCCAACATCTGCTCGATACGGGAGACGAAGTCCTGCACTTCCCCGGCGCTGAAGGCATTGCCCAGTGACAACATCGGCACACGATGGGTCACCGCCGCAAAATCACCCACCGGAGTCGCGCCTACCCGCTGGGTGGGCGAATCGGGCGTCAGCAGCTCCGGATGCGCCTCCTCCAGCCGTCGCAGTTCGTGGAACAGGCGGTCGTATTCGGCATCGGGAATAGTGGGCGCGTCGAGCACGTGGTAGCGATAGTCATGCTGGCGAATCTCGGCGCGCAATTGCGCCACGCGATCGGCAATCTCTGGAGTGGACATGCGCTGGCTCGTCGGGCTCGGTGGAGCGGGAAAATGGAAAAAGGAAAAAGGATACAGTTGGCGCTGGCCAAGAGCGTCCAGACAAGTCTGGACTTACACGAGCCGCAACAGGCGCCCTCCTTCCCGTGCCCCCTGTCCCGTTTCCCGTGCCCTGTACCCGCTACCAGCCCGGCTTGATCTGCATCTGCTCGCGCTTGCGATCAAAGGCGCGCAACTCGTCTCGCAGCGCGGCGATGCGTTGACGGCCCAGCGGGGTGCGCTGGTCGTCCAGCAACTGCGCGCCGAGCAGATCGGAGAAACGCTGGGCGGCGGGCAGCATGGTGTCCCAGGCATCCAAGGCCGACAGCGGACCGGGCAGCGTCAGAAACACGACCACTCCCGGCGTGCTGAACTGATCCATCTGGCTCAGATCGAATACCCCAGGGCGCACCATGTTGGCCATGCTGAAGATCGGACCGAGTTCCGGCTTGCTGTCCACCAGTCGGTGAAAAATCCCGAGATCGCCGTGGACCAGGCCGGCCTTCTCCGCTGCCACGACCAGTTCCGGGCCGTTCAGGGTGTAGCCGTCCTGGGCGACCACGTAGAGGGTGATGATGCGTTCGTGGTTGCCGGATTCACGTTGCCCTGTGCGCGGCGCCATCCCCGGATCGGCATCGTCGCGCTCGCTCAGGCCCTCGATCTTGAGGGACGGCAGTTCGTCGGCACCGTCGTCAGCGGTAAACCAGGGCGCATCGCGCGCCGCGGTGTAGGGCGAATCCGAGTCGGCATCCTCTTCGCCGAGGACGGGTTCCCGGCGCATGGCTGCGCGATGGGCAGCACTACCCGTGCGCCGAGCTGGCCGTCCGAACCAATAGATGACGCCGAGTACGATCAGACCCAGGAACAGCAACAACAAGCGCAACTCGGTGGCAGACATGGCGATTCTTGATCCGATACCAGCTCGCAGCATACGCAAGGAGCCGCCAAGGGCGAAACGTCACATTAGCCAAGGGCAATTGCATGTTGCGGCCACGGGCTCTGCCGTTATCATCAGAGCAGGCCATCATCCGGTAAGCGCGTGTCCTTCCTAGACCGTCTCAAGCGCGAAGCAGACCAGCAGCGGGCACAGGCCGAGGCCGTCGCACGCGAGAAAGAGGAGCGCGATTCCCGCTATCTCGGTCAGATCGAACCGCGCATGAAGGCACTGACCACCTACCTGGAAGGCCTGGCCGAAACGCTGCGCGAGGTCAAGCCGCCGATCCTCGTGCCTTTGACCATGCAGGGCTACGGCGATCTTGCCGGCGTACCGGTGTGGGATTACAAGGTCGAGCATGAGCGGCGCTATCGCGCCTTTATCCTGAGCATGGGCTGGACCTTGCGCATCGATCCGGAGCGCACGCCCGAGGTGCGCGCCGAGGGCGCGGGACGGATCCAGACCCTGACCAGCTTGTTCCGACAGCACCATCTCGGGGGCATCAAGGAAATCCAGCGCACCCCCAAGGGCGAAGCGTCGATTGCCATGTTTCACGCCCGCGGCCACCTCAAGGCGCGCATGCAGGCGCAGATCACCGCTGAAGACCCGGTTCTGCGCATGAGCTTCGAGAATGTGAATTGGCTCGGGTCGAGTCGGCGTCAGGTGGCCTGGAACGAGATCGACGACGGTCTGTTTGACCGCATCGCACGCTTCATCGTCCGCGAGGATGACTCGCTGTTCACCGAAGAGCTTCCGGAAGCCCTGCGACAGAAGTTGGGCAGAGAACCCGAACCGACCCGCCAACCCTTGCCCGGCGAGGCCTTGGCGCAGGCGTCCAAACCGACACCTACCGCAACGCCGCGTCCGGCGGCTCCCGCCGCGACGCCGGCACCGCCGCTGCCGCAAGCAAAAGCCCCGCCGCGTCCTGTCGAAAAAGCTCGTCCATCCGACGACTCCGAGCGCGGAACCTCCATCCCGGGAACCATTCGTGCACCCGCGCCGATCGAGCCCGGCGAGGTCATCCAGATCGACGAGAGTCGCCTCGGGCTCTGGGGCGATCCTGATGCCCCGGTGATCGGACTCGACCGCGAGGGCGACTTCGCCCGTCAAGCCAAGGCAGCCGCGGCTGCTGCAGCCAAATCAGCGGCACCGACGGTGTCAGCTCCGGCGGGTCCGCCGGTGGACTCGGGTGGCGTGATTCCAATCGACGAAAGCAAGCTCGGTCTGGACCAGTTTGTCGAGAGCGAAGAATTCGGCGCCATCGCCCGAACCCTGCAACCCAAACCCATCAGTGCTCCGCCTTCGCCCCCCGTGCCTCCTGCCGCTCCTGCCTCACCCGCTGCGCGTTCGGCAACGACTGCGCCCCGCACGGCTGCTGCTCCGGCGACACCGCCGACCCCTGCTGCGCGACCGGCAGCAGCTGCACCCACGCCTGCAAGTCCCGCGCCGGCAGCGCCGCAGCAGCGCGAGAGAACTGCTCCGCTTCCGCCGGCTGCACCTGCCGCAAGGCCTCAGCCTCCAGTGGATCCCGAAGCCAAACAGCGCGCCGGCAACGAGAACAAGGCTCCGGCGGCCGCAGCTGAGGGCGCCGAGAGCACGGACGACGACAAGGAGCGAGAGGCGGCGCTGTTCCGTCTGCGCATGCGCGCCATGATGGCGCGACTGCGCAGCGACGAGCCGGACAGCGACAAGTCCGCCTGAAGTGGACTGCCGCCGTCGATCTTTCCCAGCCTCAGATCAGGCGAATCTCGCGCAACCGCTCCAGAAGATAATCATGCGCGCTGATCGGCTGCGGATAACGACTGGGATTCTCCGCACTGACGCACTGCGGCAGCACATCGATCATGAAATCCGGATTGGGATGCAGGAAGAAGGGCACCGAGAAACGCGGCTGCCGGGCCTTCTCCCCCGGCGGATTGACCACACGGTGCGTGGTTGATGGATAAACGTGATTGGTCAGGCGTTGCAGCATGTCGCCGATGTTGACCACGATGGCATCGCCCTGAGTGGTGATCGGCAGCCATTCGCCCTGTCGGGTCAGCACCTGCAAGCCTTCTGCGCTGGCACCGACCAGCAAGGTGATGAAGTTGATGTCCTCGTGGGCGCCCGCGCGCACATTGGGCACTTCAGCCTGGGTGATCGGCGGATAGTGAATCGGCCGCAGGATCGAATTGCCGAAATTGGTCTTGTCCTCGAAATAGGACTCGGGCAGATCGATATGCAGGGCCAGCGCTCGCAGCACGCGAGTTCCGAGATTGTCCAGCGCCTGATACAGGCCGTATCCCAGTTCCCGGAAATCCGACACTTCCTCCGGCCACAGGTTCTCCGGCATCACCTCGGCATACTGGGAATCGCGCGGAATCTCGCGGCCTACGTGCCAGAACTCCTTCAGATCCGGGTACTGCGAGTCCTTGGCGGTCTCGACCATGAAGGGCGTATAGCCGCGGGCACCACCACCGCCCTTGATGTGATAGCGCCGTTTGACCTCATCGGGCAGGGCAAAGAAGCGCTGGAAGGCATCGTAAGCGCCGTCGATCAGCGAAGAGGGTATGCCGTGACCACTGATGCCGCAGAAGCCGTACTCACGATAGGCCCGCCCCAATTCGGCGACAAAATTGGCTCGGTCGCTGTCATAGCGACTGATATCCAGGGTAGGAACGGCCATCGTCATCAACCTCGCAAGATCATGGAACCCGCAAGTCTACGCCGCCGCTGGATTCGAATGCACGCAAGGCTAGTCGATGAGCTCGGCACCCGCTGGCAGATCGCCTGCGACGTCGATCACTTCGCGGATGAAGGCGGTGGCATAGGCACCAGGCGGCAGCGCAAAACGCAGACGCAGCAACAAGGACTCCTCGGAGCCATCGGCATCGGACACCGTCTCCCAGTCCCAGGACAGCTGCTGCGGAATCACCCGCAGCGCCCGCCGCTCCGATTCCAGTCCGGCCGCCGCCAGCCCCTCGCAGAATTCGCGCCAGTCGTCGGCCACCTGTGCTTCGATAGCCGCGCATTCGCCCGCCACCGGCGACAGTGGCGTGCCCCACATCGGCCCGGTGGGATGAATGTCACTCTCGGCGCAGCGCTGACGCAGAGTCTCGTCGACCGTAATCGGCCCGAACCAGGCGCGGCGGCCCGCCAGATTGCACAGATCACCATCGATGACCTGATTCCAGTTGCCCAGTCGCACGCGCGCATCGAGCACCCGGTTGAAAATTGCGCTGCGCGCCGCCGACAGCGCAAAGCTGCGTTCACTGCGGTCCAGCGATTCACCGGCAAACAGACGCCGTGCCAGATCGAGGTTGCCGCCATCGATGCCAAAGCGCTGCAGCCCGAAATAGTTGGGTGCTCCACCCTGCTTCAGTGTCTGCAGACGCTGTTCGGCCAGCACCCGGTCACCTTCGATGTGGCGCAGACCGAGGATGAATCCATTGCCAGTCAGCGCCCCGCGCTTGAGCTTGCGCGAGTGCCGGGCTACGCTCAGCAGACGCACCCCAGGCAATGACAACGCCGACCAATCCACCTGTCGACCGGGTAGTTGCACCGTGAAGTGCTGGCGTGCCACTGCGTGCCGATCCTTGAGTCCGGCAAAGCCCACCGCCACCTTGGCAACTCCAGCGAATCGGGCCAGTCCGCGCGCGACCCATTCGGTATTGGCACCGCGCTTCTCGATGCACAGCAGATCGTGCTCTCCCTGGCCATCGGCGTCGAAGCTCAAGGTTTCCTCCACGACGAAGTCCTCGGGCGCGCTCTTGAGTACGCCGCGCAGCACCGGTCCGCCGTAGGCATGGGCCAGGATCACGAGCCCTGATCCGACGGATGCAGCAGTACCACGGCCTGGGCGGCAATGCCCTCCTCGCGACCGGTGAATCCCAGTTTCTCGGTGGTGGTGGCCTTGACGCTCACTGCATCCTCGGCGCATTGCAGATCGGCCGCGATACGCTCGCGCATCAGCGGCACATGCGGTGCCAGCCGCGGGCGCTCGCAGACGATCACCAGATCGCAGTTGCCGACGACATAGCCGCGCTCGCCGACCAGATGACGGCAATGGCGCAGCAGGTCACGGCTGTCGGCACCGGCCCAACGCGCATCGGAAGGCGGGAAGTGCAGGCCGATATCGCCCAGTGCCAAGGCACCCAGCAAGGCATCACACAGCGCATGCAGGGCAACGTCACCGTCGGAATGGGCCAGCAGCCCGCGCCCGTGGGGAATGGCGACCCCGCCCAACACCACCTGATCGCCAGGCCCGAAGGCATGCACGTCATATCCGCAACCAATGCGCGGCCAGCGACTCATTCGTCGTCCTGGGCCCGCAACAGGAATTGCGCCAGCAACAGATCGTGGCTGGTGGTGACCTTGACGTTGTCCTCGGCCGCTTCCACCAGCAGCGGATGCACGCCCTGCATCTCCATGGCCTGCGCCTCATCGGTGGGCCGCAAGCCCTGCGCATGGGCCGACTCCAGTGCCAGCGTCAGCCCGCCGCGCCGGAACATCTGCGGCGTCAATGCCCGCCACAAGCCGGTCCGGGTCACGGTATGCGCCACCCTTACCTGATCCAGTGCCTGATCGGGCTCGGCTTCGCGCTTGAGCGTGTCGCGTACCGGGGCGGCCAACAACCCGCCCGTGCTTCCCAGCACCTGATCGATCAAGCGCTCGATGTCCGCCGTGCGCACACAGGGTCGCGCGGCATCGTGTACGAGCACATAGTCGGTCAAGGCCACCGTCTCCGGCAGCGCTCGCAATCCGGCCAGCACAGAGTCGGCCCGCTCGGCACCGCCCACCGCGGTGAGCACCGGCTTTCCGCCGACTTGCTGCAAGCCGGGCCAGTCCCTATCGGATGCGGCCAGCACCACCATCAGTCCACGGATACGCCGCACTTCAGCCAGTCGCCTGAGCGTGCGTTCCAGTACCGAACAACCGTCAATCTGCGCGTACTGCTTGGGAATCGCCGCTCCAAATCTGCGACCACTTCCAGCAGCGGGCACAACGGCCCAGATCATTCCCTGGGCTCCTCGGCGTGGGCTGCAGCAGCAGCGGCGGCACGCTTGGGCTCAGCCACCTGGATCAGCTTCTCGCCCTCCTTGATCATGCCGAGTTCCGAGCGCGCGCGTTCCTCGATGGCGTCCTGACCGCTTTTCAGGTCGTCCACTTCGGCTGCCAGCGCCTCGTTGCGCTTGCGCAGCACGTCATTCTCGGCCCGCTGCACTTCCAGCGCCTTTTCCAGTTCCCACACATCGTTCATGCCGCCCCGAAACCACAGTTGATACTGCAGGGTCACCAGCAACAGCAGCAGCAGGAGCAGCAACCAACGCATGCGGGCGGTCTGGCCTCAGCGACTGAAACGGAAGGCGGAGCGACCGGCGTAGCGGGCATCGGCGCCCAGAGCCTCCTCGATGCGCAGCAACTGGTTGTACTTGGCCACGCGATCGGTGCGCGACAGCGATCCGGTCTTGATCTGGGTGGCACTGGTGGCGACCGCCAGATCGGCAATGGTGGTGTCCTCGGTTTCGCCGGACCGATGTGACACCACCGCCGCGTAGCCGACGCGGTCAGCCAGTTCGATGGCAGCCAGGGTTTCGGTCAGCGTGCCGATCTGATTGAGCTTGATCAGGATCGCGTTGGCGATGCCCTGATCGATGCCCTGCTGGAAGATTCGGGTATTGGTGACGTAGAGATCGTCGCCCACCAGCTGCACGCGCTGACCGATGCGCTCGGTCAGCAACTTCCAGCCGGCCCAGTCGTCCTCGGCCATGCCGTCTTCGATGGTCACGATGGGAAACTGGCGCGACCACGAGTCCAGGTAGTCGACCAGTTGCTCGCTGGTCATCCAGCGATCTTCCGAAGCCAGGTGGTAGCGACCATCCTTGTAGAACTCGCTGCTGGCCACGTCCAGCCCCAGCAGCACATCCTCACCGGCGCGATATCCGGCCTTGTCGATGGCTTCCAGGATGACTTCGATGGCCTCTTCATTGGAGCGCAGATCGGGGGCAAAACCGCCCTCGTCGCCCACCGCGGTGGCCATGCCGCGCCCGCGCAGCACACCCTTGAGCGCGTGGAAGATCTCGGTACCGGCGCGCAGCGCCTCGGAGAAACTGTCGACACCCACCGGCAGCACCATGAATTCCTGCATGTCGACATTGTTGTCGGCATGGGCGCCGCCGTTGATGATGTTCATCATCGGCACCGGCAGCTGCGGCGCGCGGCCATTCGCGAGCGACTGCCACAGGCCCTGCCCGCGGCTGCGCGCCAGCGCATGGGCACTGGCCAGCGACACCCCGAGCAGCGCATTGGCGCCCAGCCTGCCCTTGTTTTCGGTGCCGTCCAGCTCGATCAAGCGCTGGTCGAGCCCGGACTGATCGGCAGCATCGAAGCCGGCCACGGCCTCGGCAATGGCGCCGTTGACGTTGGCAACGGCCTTGCGCACGCCCTTGCCCAGATAGCGGGTCTTGTCACCATCTCGCAGTTCGATGGCCTCGCGCGAGCCAGTGGAAGCGCCGCTGGGCACCGCAGCACGGCCCATATGTCCGCCGGCCAGGGTGACTTCGGCTTCAAGCGTCGGGTTTCCGCGTGAATCCAGGATCTCGCGGGCGTGGACTTTGGTAATCGTGGTCATGAGTAGGCAGGATCAGGCTGGGAAGGGACAGGCGAGCATCGCCAGGAGCGCAAGGATAGCGGTATGCGAGCCTCACGCGGCACGGGCAATCTGCGGGCGTGTACGGAAGGCCTGCCGATTCAAGGTCTCTGAGCGCTCAGGTTCGACGACGCAAGGCTTGAATCATCACCGCAACCACGACCAGATTGACCAGCAGTACCAGAAGCACAACCCAACCCGGATCCCGCAACAGTTCGTACAGCTCGAAAGGAATGTAGATCGCCGCGCTGGAAGCTGCAAACCACTCTGCCCAACGCCGCCCATGCCACAAACCGTAAGCCTCGATGAAACGGACTGCCGCGTAGAGCGCGGCCAGAGCCGCCAGCATCCAGAGTCGGGCATCAGTGACCTCGGCGGCAGCGAGCAACAGACTGTGTGGATAGTGTCGGGTCGGATCCAGATGCAGATGGCGGACCAGATCCATCGCCCATTGCAGCGCGTGACCGTGCAGCAAGGTCAGCCCGCCCAGACCGGCAATCAGCACCGCCAGCCCCTTGACGGCTTCGATCAAGGCCACGATTTGAACCGCGTTAAGACGCCGCATGCCGCAATTCCGGTGGATGTTCAGGCCAAGCCCCCGGAGTACGCCCCTTGGAAGGTCGGGTAGCAGGCGGCGGACGATACAAGCACCGGCATTGACAGAGCCAGCGGTGGTCGAGGGACGCTTCTTCGCCACGTGTCCAGCAGCGTCCGGACAAGTCTGGACCTACAGGAAGCTTTACCCTTGCAGCTGCGCTTGCGACAGCACCTCTGCCACCCGCTGCCGCAGCGCCGGAAGCAGCTCCAGCTCAAACCAGGGATTGCGCTTGAGCCAGAGATTGTTGCGCGGGCTGGGGTGTGGAAGGGGCACGACATCAGGCCAGAACTGCCGCCATTGAGCCACCAGACCCGTGAGATTGAGCTTCGAATCCGGCCACTGGTAAGCCTGCGCGTACTGGCCGATCACCAAGGTCAACGGTACCCGCGGCAACAGCGCCAAAAGGCTGTTTCGCCACTTTGGGGCGCACTCCGGGCGTGGCGGCAGATCTCCCGATCTGCCGGTACCGGGGTAGCAAAAGCCCATCGGCAGGATGGCCACCTGCGTGGGGTCGTAGAAGGTCTCGCGGGAAATGCCCAGCCACTGCCTCAGGCGCTCACCGCTGGCGTCGTCGAAGGGAACGCCAGAGGCATGCACCTTGCGTCCAGGCGCCTGTCCGGCAATCAGCAAGCGCGCCGAGGACGCCAGCTGCAAGACCGGCCTGGGCCCCAGTGGCAAATGCGGTGCGCACAGCGTGCATGTACGCACCTGATGCAGCAGCGTGTCCGCCGCACACTCGACGTCTGGCGCGCCAGTCATGACAGACCCACCGCCCGATCGGCGCGCAAGGACGGCGGAGTATCGGAATAGCCCGCCTGCCTGCTGATGCGCACGAATCTGAATCTCCCACTGTTGAGGCAGAGACCGCGGCGAAGTCTGCGCTGGCATTCGGTTCGCATTCCCACGTCCGTTTCACCGCGATTCCGACCAGCGATGCCGAGACCGTCAATCGGCAAAGGAATATGGACCACCCCGCTCAAGCGCGCGCTGGTAGGCGGGCCGCGCCTGGAAGCGCCGCACCCAGGCATCCATGGCCGGATAACTGGCGCGCAATCCACGAGCGGCTTCGCCGACGAAACTCATCTGGATGTCGGCACCGCTCAGTTCCTGCCCCAGTAACCAGTCGCGACCGTGCAACGCCTGCTCCAGATAGCCGAGGTGATTGGCCAGCTCACTCTCGATCCTCGGCGCCAGCGGTGCCCCGGCCTCGCCCAGGCGCGAAACATACAGCTTGAGCATCAGCGGCAGCATCGCCGAGCCTTCGGCATAGTGCAGCCATTGCTGATAATCCTCGAAGGCAGCACTGTCCGGATCCGGCCGCAGACGGCCACCACCATGTTGGCGAATCAGGTAGTCGACGATCGCGCCCGATTCGATCACCGTCCGGCCACGATCCTCGATCACCGGGGACTTGCCGAGCGAATGCACGGCGGTCAGCTCCGCCGGTGCCAGTCGGGTCTTGGCATCACGCTGATAAGCGCGGATTTCATAAGGCAGCGCCAACTCTTCCAGCAGCCACAGAATGCGCTGGGAGCGCGAGTCATTGAGGTGATGCACGATGATCATGGCGGTCCTGATGGCTGACCCGGGGACAGGTCAGGGCCGTTATTGTGACTGAACGCACCCGGGATCGCCGAGTTGCACTCGGCGCTGTTGCTCCGGCCTGGCCACTCCCGGGTCCACGGCGGACCCAGGGTCGGTGCAGAAACAGGGTAATGAGCCGGCGCTCAGCCCTCGGCATCGCCGGGGCGAAGGCGGAAGTTCTGCTGCAGAGGCCTTCGCCCGAGCGTGCTTGATTCGGGCAGGGGTTTCGCCCTACTTGAGGATGTCGGCGAAGCGCTTCTTGAACTTGGCGACCTTGGGGGCGATCACCAGGCTGCAATAGGGCTGTTCGCCGTTGAGTTCGAAATACTGCTGGTGGTAGTCCTCGGCCGGATAGAAGGTCGGCAGGGGCTCGACTTCGGTGACGATGCGGCCACTCCAGTCGCCGCTGGCGGCGCTGCGGGCGATGGCGGCTTCGATGGCTTGTTTTTCGGCATCGTTGTCGTAGAAGGCAATCGACCGGTACTGCGGCCCGACATCGTTGCCCTGCCGGTTCAGCGTGGTCGGGTCATGGATGGTGAAATAGACGTCGAGGATCTGGTCCAGGCTGACCACAGTCGGGTCATAAACCACCTTGACCACTTCGGCATGCCCGGTGCGGCCGCCGGTGACCTGGCGGTAGCTGGGGTTGTCGACATGCCCGCCGGCATAACCGGAGATCGCCTCGTCGACGCCTTTGACTTCCTCGTAGACCGCTTCCAGGCACCAGAAGCAGCCGCCGCCGAGCACGATGGACTGGCGGTCCGCGGACGATGGGGCGGAGGTATCTGCAGCAGCAAAACCGGATTGGCTCATGACAATCAGCACCAAGGGCAAGAGGGATTGAAACCAGGACTTCATCGGAGGTGTTTCCTGAGTGTTTGGACTCGCCAGGACAGACCGCTGGTCGGGCAGGAGTATTTCGAACTGGCACACACGATCACGTGAATACGTTAACAATCACGGGCTGGCATTGCGGCCATCATCTGCCCTTGACGACCTGGAGCGTGAGCCATGCGAGGCCGAGTGCGTTGGATCTGGATCACGTTGGGCCTTTGCCTGAACGGCATCGCGTCGGCCCTGCCCTTGCCACAGCTGCACCCGGGATCGCCCTGGTACCAGCGCGTCGACCAAGCCGCCCTGCATCCGAATTCAGCGACCATGATCAGCACCTTGTCGGGGATCGGCGGCTTTGGCAACGGCCGCTTGCAGATCGATTTCAGCATGTACGTGCTGTATGCAGGCACCGGAACGCCGACCCAGCCCATCATCGAGATTCCCTCGGGCAATCCGGACGACGCCTACTACGAGCTCGACTGCGAGCCGCTGAACTCGCCGGTGCCGCTGCCCGCAGGTGGCGCCATCGAGGGACAGCCCGGTTACAGCTGCGACAATCTCGATGGCGATTGCCATCTGCTGGTGGTGCAGGGCAACGAGATCTTCGAGGTCTACCGCGCCAATGTCACGGCGCAAGGGCTGGAGAGTCAATGCCTGGCACGCTGGCGCATGGACGCCCTGTATCCGGCCACCGGCCGCGGTGAACACTGTACCAGCGCCGATGCCGCCGGATTTCCGATGGCACCTCTGCTGTTCAACGCCGATGAGGTCTTCGCCGCCACCCAGGTGCCCGACGGCGATCTCGGTCACGCTATCCGCTTTATCCTGCCGAATGCGCGGATGGCCAGGGACGACTCCTTGCCCGGCGCAGTACTGGGGCGCCTGTACGTACGCCCCGCCACCCATGCTGGCGGGCCCAATGGCCCCAGCGGCAGCGTGCCGTACGGGGTGCGCCTGCGCCTGCGCGCCGATTTTCCGATGACCGGCTACAACGCGGCAGCCCAGGTGCTGCTGCGGACCATGCAACGCTACGGCATGGTGCTGGCCGATGGCGGCACGGTGGCTCTCACTGGCGAAAGTGATCGCTACACCACCCACAGCTGGGCTGAACTCGGCATCGACACCCGCGTGTTCGATCTGACCGCCGGAGCACAAAAGGTCTTCGCCAGCGATTTCCAGGTCATCGATACCGGCCCGCGCATTGCCGAAACCTACGATTGCATCCGCAGCGAACCGCAACTGGATGCGCTGTTTGCCAATGGCTTTGAGTAGCCCTGAAGCAGCCCGGGCAAGCCGCAGGCGCACCCGGGGCTTTTGCCGCACCCAGTCCCAGGTGCGCTGCGCTTACCTGGGCTACAAAGGCTGTGGGAGCGGACTCTGTCCGCGATCAATGTCCGGGGCAGATTGCTGCATCGCGGGCGAAGCCCGCTCCCACAGGCTAACGTGCCTGATACTTCTCCGGCCGCAGTACATCGACATCCTGGGCAAAGAGGATGATCGAATGGTGCTCGAAATAGCGTTCGCGCAGCTTGCCGGCGATGGCATCCACACGCTCGCGCGAAGCGATCACCTGGATCTCGATGTTCTCGCCCTGCCACTCGTCGACGGCAAAACCGCGCGCACCGCGACCCTCGCTCTCGATCAGTGTGTAGCCGCTGACGCCGAGTTTGTCCAGATGATGGAGGATGCGGTCCTTGAGCACGCGTTCGGCAACGATGGTCAGCAGACGCACCGGCGCCCAGGGCAGCGGGCTTGGCTTGGAGTCGGTCATGAGCCACCTGCAAAATAGCGGGCCGCTGCCAGATACAGCGGGATGCCAATGGATAGGTTCAGCGGAAAGGTGATGCCCAGCGAAGCCGTCAGATAAAGGCTGGGATTGGCCTCCGGCAAACCGGTACGCACGGCCGCCGGTGCGGCGATATACGAAGCCGAGGCCAGCATGGCGCCGAATACCGCAGCACCGCCCACACTCAGCCCCAGGGCCGTGCCCAGCCAGGCACCGGCAATTCCGTGCACCATCGGCATCAACAAGGCAAAGGCGATGAAGGGCCATCCGACCTTGCGCAGATCACGCAGACGGCGCGCGGCGGCCATGCCCAGATCCAGCAGGAACAGCATCAGCACGCCGTCGAACAGATTCACGAACAGCGGCGTCACCCGCGCAGTACGCTCGGGCCCGGCGATCCATCCGATCAGCAGGCCACCGCCCAGCAACAGCATGGTGCGCCCGGTCAGCACCTCCCGCAGCGACAGCCACAGGCGCGATTCGTGGCCACCGCGCTGTCCCAGCCACAGCCCGAACAGGATCGCCGGCAGTTCCAGCGCCACCAGCAGCGCCACCATCAGACCTTCGACCTCACCGACACTGCGCGTCGCCACCTCGCGCGCGGCGATAAAGGTCACGGCCGATACCGAACCATAGTGAGCGGCAACCGCGGCTGCATCCACACGTTTCAACCGCACCAGCTTGCGCAATACCAGATAGGCCAGCCCGGTCGTGACGAAGCCCGCAGCAATCGTCCCGACCAGCGGAATGAGCAGGGTGCCCGAGGCGCTCTGGGCGATGGCCATGCCACCTTTCAGACCGATGGCCAGCAACAGAAACAGTGATAGCGAGGTGTGCAGGGCCGGTGGGATATCCAGATCCGAACGGATCACGGTCGCCAGCATGCCCAGCGCAAAGGCCAGCACCATGGGCGAGAGCAGATTGGCAGCAAGCAGTTCCGAGCTGAACACGGCGGGCACCGATGAGGAATCGCCGCAAGATACAGGAAGCCACGACTACGGTAGGAGCGCCCTTGCGGCGCGACCGCCTTCGCGAAAACCGGAGACCAGGGTTGACCTGTAGTGAACAGCAGGACGCAGAGAACACGAAGGAAAAGCAGAGAGAACGCAAAGAAGAGCGTTCCAGCAGCATTCATCGCCTGGCTTGAAGCTTCAGCTTGCCTGTGGGAGCGGACTCCGTCCGCGAATGGCGGTCAGTAGGCGCGCGGTCCAGCGGTCGCGCCGCAAGGGCGCTCCTACAGTGCAGTGAGCGCCACCACGGTCGCCACCGTGCCCGCCATCGCACTGCCGTAGCACAGCAGCTTGGCGACCAGACCAGCGTGGATGCCGAGATCGTGCAGCGTGTGGAAGATCCGGTGCGCGCTGTGCCACAGGAACAAGCCGATCACCACCAGCAGGCTGGCCTGCCCGAGCCAGCTCTGAGCAAATCCCAGCACGCGGCCATAGCTGAAGGCATCGGCAGGCAACACGATTCCCAGCGGCGCGGCCAGACCGGTGCTGAACACCAGCGCGGCGCCGATCAGCGCCGAGAGCATGCCACCGGCACCGAACAGCAACCAGAAGATCGGGGCATTCGAACGTTTCATGAGGCCCACCATCGGATCAGGCCGAGAACCACGATGCTGGCCAGCGCGGCCGCCGCCAGGCCAGTGCCGGTAATCGTGCCAGCCGAGACCCGCTCGCCCTTGATGCGGATCGGCGGCAGCGTGCGCGGCATGATGTTGAACCAGGTCCAGCTGTGGTAGAGAAATCCCACCAGCAACACCCCGTGCAGCAACAGCGCCGGCCAGCTGCGCAGCAGTGTCAGCCAGTCATTCCAGGCCGCCTCGCCGCGCCCGAGCACGAACAGGCTGATCAGCAGGATCAGCGCGTACAGCGCGACCACCACGGCGGTGCCCTCATGCACCATGTATTCGACGAAATACGGATTCTTCTTCCACCAGCCGGTCATCGGCCGCTGGTAGGGTCGCCGAGCGCTCATGACTGGCCTCCCCTCGGGGTGACGAAGCGCAAGAAATAGTCCATCGCGCTGGTGGTCTTGTTGGTGTTCACGGCATTGGCCGGATCCACGTCCTTGGGACAGACCTCCGAGCAGTAGCCCACCGCGGTGCAGTTGAACACGCCCTCCTCGGCATGGACCAGCGGCATGCGCTCGGCGGCGCCGCCATCACGGCTGTCGAGATTGTAGCGATGCAGCAGCACCGTGGCCGCCGGTCCGAGGAAGCTGGTGTTCAAGCCGTATTGCGGACAGGCCGCGTAGCACAACAGACAGTTGATGCAGGAACTGAACTGCTCGTATTCGTCGAGCTGAGCCGGCGTCTGCAGATACTCGCCCTGCGCCAGTTCGCGCTTTTCCTTCGGAATGATGTAGGGCTTGATCTGGTGCAGCTTGGTCATGAAGTCGTCCATGACGATCACCAGATCACGCTCGATCGGGAAATGCGCCAACGCCTCGACGCGCACTCCGCCGGGATGAAATTCGCGCAAAAAGGTACTGCAGGCCAGCCGCGGCACACCATTGATCATCATGCCGCAGCTGCCGCAGATGGCCATGCGGCAGGACCAGCGATAGGACAGTGATCCGTCCAGTTCATCCTTGATGTACTGCAGGCCTTGCAGCACCGACATGTCATCGGTGAACGGCACTTCGAAGGACTGGACCACAGGCTCCTGATCCTGCTCCGGACGGTAGCGCAGAACCTCGATGCGGATGGTGCGTGGGGTTGTCATGCGTGCAGTCCTCGCCTGCCGAGCATCAATTCCGGCGTTATTTTGGGCGCCCGGCATCGGCCCGACTCTGTCCCCGGGCCCTGAACCCAGGCCTGAGGTAGCGCGGCTCCGGCGCGCGACGGCTCGAAAGCTGCGTCAGGCTGTTTCGCGCCGGCGGCCGCGCTTGCCGGGCGCCGCGCGCTTGCTGTCGTTGCGCACAACCCCGAGATCCGGGCGCGCGGACCCGGCCTACCAAAGCCCGCGCCGACGCGCGGCGCCCCCCGGGATGCAATGCCCTCCCCAGCGGCCGGCCAATGGAAATTCACGCCTGGCCTCCCTTTGCCGCCGCCTCGGCCTTTTCGCCGGCAGCGCCGTACGCGCGCACCGCGGGCTGCGAATGGGTGATCTTGACCTCGCCATAGCTCACCGTGGGCACGTCGGCACCGGCATAGGTGGCCAGCGAATGCTTGAGATAGTTCACGTCGTCACGCTGCCTGAATTCGTCCAGGCGCTGATGGGCGCCGCGCGATTCGCGTCGATTCAGCGCCGATACGGCCATGGCCTGGGCCACTTCCAGTTGATAGCCGAGTTCAATGGCCAGCAACCACTCGGTGTTGAACACGCTGGAGCGATCATCCACCCTGACCTTGCGATAGCGCTCGCGCAGCTGCACCAGATGCTCTGCCGTGCGTTGCATTTCCTCGGCGGTGCGGTAGATGCCGCATCCCCGCTCCATGGTCTCCGCCATTTCCCGGCGCAGCACCGAAATGCGTTCGCTGCCCTGCTCGCCCTGCACCAGCGCCCGGGCGCGTTGCTCGGCCGCCGCCGCCTGCATCGCCAGGGCGGCGGATGCCAGCGGCTTGCTGTTCCGGGCGTGGCGCGCGGCGCCTTCACCGGCGACCTTGCCGAACACGCACAGTTCGGCCAGGGAATTGGAACCCAGGCGATTGGCGCCGTGAATGCCGACACTGGAACATTCGCCCGCTGCGTACAGCCCTGTCAGGGGCGCCGCACAGTGCCCATCGACCAGAATGCCACCCATGGTGTAGTGCACGGCCGGTCGCACCGGGATGGGCGTGTGGGCGGGATCCACGCCGAGAAACTGTTCTGCCAGTTCGTAGATCTGCGGCAGACGCTCGCGCAGTTTCTTCTCACCCAGGTGGCGCAGATCCAGATGGACCACCGAGCCATGCGGCCCTTCGATGGTGCGGCCTTTCTGCTGCTCGTACCAGAAGGCCTGGCTCAGGCGGTCACGCGGCCCCAGCTCCATGGCCTTGTTGCGGGGAGTCGGCTCGGCCGGGCCTAGGCCGTAGTCCTGCAGATAGCGATAGCCATCCTTGTTCAGCAGGAAGCCGCCCTCGCCGCGGCAGGCCTCGGTGAACAGCAGGCCCGTTCCGGGCATGCAGGTCGGGTGGTACTGCACGAATTCCATGTCGCGCAACGGCACGCCATGGCGGTAGGCCAGCGCCATGCCGTCGCCGGTGACGATGCCGCCATTGGTGTTCTCGCGAAACACGCGGCCGGCGCCACCGGTGGCAATCACCACCGATCGGGCTTCGATGGAGATGAACTGACCCGTCGCCACATTGATGGCCACTGCGCCGCCGACGCGGCCTTCGTCGACCAGCAGGTCGACGCAGAAATGCTCGTCGAAACGCTTGATCGAGGGAAACTGCAGCGAGGTCTGGAACAGCGTGTGCAGCATATGGAAGCCGGTCTTGTCGGCGGCAAACCAGGTGCGCTCGATCTTCATGCCGCCGAAGGCGCGCACATTGACGTGGCCATCCGCCTTGCGGCTCCAGGGGCAGCCCCAGTGCTCCAGCTGCACCATTTCCTCGGTGCAATGGGCCACAAAGTAGTCGACCACATCCTGCTCGCAGAGCCAGTCGCCACCGGCCACGGTGTCGTGAAAGTGATTTTCCAGGCTGTCATGCGCCTGCACCACGCCGGCCGAGCCGCCTTCTGCGGCCACCGTGTGACTGCGCATCGGATAGACCTTGGAGATCAGCGCGATGGTCAGGCTCGGATCCGACTGGGCCACAGCGATGGCGGCGCGCAGTCCCGCACCACCCGCTCCAATGATCGCCACATCCGCCTTGAACAGGTCCATGCGATTCCCTGATGCGCTTCAATCGGGGGCGCAGTGCTGCGCCTGTGTCCGATCATGGCAGAGAGCCCCCGTGCCGCAGTTGAGTAGGATCAATCCCTGCACACTTGACCTCGATCAGTAATGCGCCGGCGCGCAGGCACGAGCATCCACAGGTGCGATCGACGGTGCGCGGGTCATTTTGCAGCCGGCGCGCTATGGTGGCGGCGGTGCCCGGAGTCCGTTGGGAGCGAAGATGACGGCAGAAGTCGAAGCTGAGGCGCAGGCCCGGTTCAGCGAAATCCAGCGGCGATTGAAACCGCTGTTCGAGAGCGTGCTGCACGACACCCTGGCACCGCGCACGGTGGTGGTGGTCCCCGGACTCAGCCTGGATGCCGACGTGCTGGCCGAGGTGCCGGGCGCGCGCCACTACGAGGAACGCCAGCTGAGCATGCTGATGCTGCTGCGCATGCCGCATACGCGCATTGTCTTCGTCACCTCGACACCGATTCCGGGCAGCGTGGTCGATTACTACCTCAATCTGCTGTCGGGCATTCCCTGGACCCATGCACGCAAGCGCCTGACCCTGCTCAGCGCCCACGATGCCTCGCCCCGCAGCGTCACCGAGAAAATTCTGGAACGGCCGCGCCTGCTGCATCGCATCCGCGCAGCCATGGGCGATTCCAGCCAGGCACACTTGTCGGTATTCAACGCCACCAAGCTCGAACGCGATCTAGCCATTGCCCTCGACATACCGCTGTATGCCTGCGATCCCGCGCTGTCGTACTGGGGCAGCAAGAGTGGCAGTCGCGAGGCCTTCCGGCGCGCCGGCCTCAAGTTCCCGGATGGACGGGAGAACCTGCGCAGCATGGACGAGGTAGCGGCGGCGCTGGTCGAGCTGCGCCAACGCAACCCCGCACTGCGCAAGGCCGTGGTCAAGCTAGACGAAGGCTTTTCCGGAGATGGCAATGCCTTGTTCGATTTCCAGGGCGCGCCAGAAGACGATGGCCTGGAAGCCTGGGTACAGACCGAATTGCCCAAGCGCCTGCGATTCGAAGCGGCCGGCATGAACTACCCGCGCTATGCCAGCAAGTTCCAGCAGTTGCACGGCATCGTCGAAGCCTGGATAGACGGCGACCACAAGCGCTCGCCCTCGGTGCAGATGCGGGTCAATGCGCTCGGCTGCCTGGAAACCATTTCCACCCACGATCAACTGCTCGGCGGCCCCAACGGACAGGTATTTCTCGGCAGTCACTTCCCGGCCAATGTGCGCTACCGCGGCAGCCTGCAGGAATGCGGACAACTGGTCGGCAAGGTGCTCCAGGCTGAAGGCGTGCTCGGCCGCTTTTCGGTGGACTTCATCAGTGTGCTCGAGGGCGAGCAATGGCAGCACTACGCCATCGAGATCAATCTGCGCAAGGGCGGCACCACCCTGCCCTACCAGATGCTGCAGTTCCTCACCGCCGGCCGGGTCGACGCCAACGGCGAGTTCCAGACACCGCTCGGCCAGGTGCGCTGCTATCGCGCCACCGACAATCTGGTGGATCCGCGCCTGAAACGGCTGGTCCCCGAGGATCTGATCGACATCCTGGTCGAACGGCGGCTGCATTTCGACGAGATCACCCAGCAGGGCGTGGTCTTCAACCTGATCGGCGCGCTCAGCGAATTCGGCAAGCTCGGCCTGGTGGCCATCGCACCCACACGCGAAGCGGCCGACGCCATGTTCGAGCAGACCGTGACGGTGTTGCTGATGGAAGCGGAAAAGGCCTGACCCGTCGCCCGGGCAAGCCGCAGGCGCACCCGGGATGGTGTGCCGAAGAGCCCCAGGTGCGCTGCGCTTACCTGGGCTACGGACAGGCGGACGACGCGACCGCGTGAGCTTTTCCCGCTCACCCCGGTCTGTGATCCATCCACCACTCTGGAGCATCCGATGACCCGATTCATTGCCGCAGCCCTGATGCTGACCGCTGCCTCCCTGCCGCAAGCCCAGGCCCAGATCGCCGACTCGGCCACCGCGGTGCGCCCGATTCTGGTCGGCAGCGCCGCTCCCGCGGTCAATCTGACCACGCTGGACGGCAAGACCACGACGCTGTCCGCGTTGCTGGCCGGCAAACCCACCGTACTGGTGTTCTACCGCGGTGGCTGGTGTCCCTTCTGCAATCTGCAGCTGAGCGAGTTGCGCAAACTCAATCCGGATCTGAAGGCGCAGGGTTTCCAACTGCTCGCGATCAGCCCGGACCGTGCCGAGGAACTGGCCAGGACCGTGGAAAAGGACGAACTCGACTACACCCTGGCCTCGGACGCCAAGGCCGAAGCGCTGCAGGCTTTCGGGATCGCCTTCAAGGTCGACGATGCCACGCTCGAGAAATACGCCGAGTACGGCATCAATCTGGAAACTGCCAGCGGCGAGAAACACCACGCCTTGCCGGTGCCCAGCGTGTTCGTCATCGACGCCCAGGGCGTTATCCAGTTCTCCTACGTCAATCCCGATTACCGCACCCGCGTGCCGCAACGTCTGATTCGCGCGGCCGTGGAAGCGGTTGCCGCCGGCGAAACGGGCCGTCCCCTGAAGTAAGGGCACGGATCTGTGGGAGCGGATTCATCCGCGACTGCTTGGCAGCCCGAACCTGCGGGAGCAGACTCATCTGCGACTGCTGGTCGGATAGGCAAAAGCGATCGCGGGCAGAGCCCGCTCCCACCGGTGGTCGATCGACGCGCCAACCTTGACTCGGCATCATCAATCCTGACACCCACATCGGGAATCGCATGAACGTATTGCGCACGCCAGACCATTGTTTCGAGAACCTCCCCGGCTACTCCTACGCACCGCATTACTGTGAGGTACCCGGAATCAGCGTTGCCGATCCCTTGCGCCTGCACTATGTGGACGAGGGTCCGAGCACGGCAGCACCGATTCTGATGCTGCACGGCGAGCCTTCCTGGTCCTATCTGTATCGAAAGATGATCACTCCGCTGGCGGCGGCTGGACACCGCGTGCTGGCGCCCGATCTGATCGGTTTCGGCCGCTCCGACAAACCGACCGAGCGCGGGGCCTACAGCTACCAGAACCATGTCGACTGGATGCGCGCCTGGGTGGAAGCGCTGGATCTGCGCGACATCACGCTGTTCTGCCAGGACTGGGGCGGCCTGATCGGTCTGCGACTGCTGGCCGAGGTGCCCGAGCGCTTCGCCCGGGTGATCGCAGCCAATACCTTCCTGCCTACCGGCGATCAGGCGCCCGGCGAGGCCTTCCTGACCTGGCGCAAGTTCTCTCAGGAGGTGCCGGTGTTCCCGGTGGGCACGATCATCGCCAAGGCCTGTTCGCGCCCGGTGTCGGCAGAGATTCAGGCCGCCTACGACGCGCCATTCCCTGACGAGAGCTACAAGGCCGGCGCCCGCGCCTTTCCGCTGCTGGTACCGATCAGCCCCGACGATCCCGCGGCCGAGCCCAACCGCCGCGCCTGGGGCGTGCTGCAGACGCTGAAGCTTCCCTTCCTCACCGCCTTCAGCGACAACGATCCGATCACCCGCGGTGGTGACCGGGTCATGCAGAAGCTGATCCCCGGCTGCGCCGGGCAGCCGCATCAGACCATCGCCAATGCCGGCCATTTCCTGCAGGAAGATGCCGGCGAGGAGCTGGCTGAAGTGATTGCCGGGTTTGTGGCGAGCACGGTTTAGAGCTGGTTGCTGGTTGCTGGTTGCTGGTTGCTGGTTGCCGGCTTTTGTAGGTCCAGGCAACCCCGAGTCCCGAGTCCCGAGTCCCGAGCCGCGAGTCCCGTGCCCCGCATTTAACTGTACATCCATACAGTATCCGCTACCATGGCAAGGCCGAGTGCCCACGCCATGTCCAGCGCCTACGCCGAACTCCATTGTCTGTCGAACTTCAGCTTCCAGCGCGGTGCGTCGACCGCGATGGAGCTGTTCGAGCGTGCCCGCAAGCTCGGTTATCGGGCGCTGGCGATCACTGACGAGTGCACGCTGGCCGGCATCGTCCGCGCCCATGAAGCCGCCAATGAGCACGGCCTTGCACTGATCGTCGGCAGCGAGTTCCGGCTCGAATGCGGTCTGAAACTGGTACTGCTGGCCACCGATCACGAGGGCTACAGCGGCATCTGCCAGCTGATCACCCACGCGCGACGGGCCGCGACCAAGGGCGAGTACCGGCTGACACGGGCTGATTTTCCACCGGTGATGGATGGCGTGGTGGCCTTGTGGGCCGGGGCCGAGGGCACGAGGGCACGAGGGCGGGAGGGCGAGTTTGGAGCAAGAGCACAAGCCCGAAATCCAACGATACCCCCCATTCTCGCGAGCGAGCGCTCTCACGCGCCCTCGTGCCCTCCTGCCCTCGTGCCCTCAGCCTCGCTCCTCGCCGACGCCGCCTGGATCAAGCAGCACTTCCCCAAACGCGCCTGGATCGCGGTCGAGCTGCACCAAGAACCCACCGATGCCTTGCGCCTGAACGGGCTGCGCACGCTGGCGCTGGCGGCGGGGATGCCGCTGGTCGCTGCGGGAGATGTGCACATGCATGAGCGTGGCCGGCGCGCGCTGCACGATGTGCTGACGGCCGTGCGTCACCACCTCAGCGTGCGTGAGGCCGGCTATCGATTACTCCCCAACGGCGAGCGGCATTTGCGTACCCTGACTGCGCTGGCCCGCATCTATCCGCAGGAGCTGCTGGAAGAATCCATCTACATCAGTCAGTTATGTCGCTTTTCTCTGAATGACCTCAGGTACGAGTACCCGCATGAGGTGGTGCCCGATGGTCGCAGCGCCAGCGATCATTTGCGTGAACTGACCGAGATCGGCATCCGCCAGCGCTGGCCGCGCGGGGAAACGCCAGCGGTGCGCCAGCAGATCGAGAACGAGTTGGCACTCATCGCCGAACTGAAATATGAATCCTATTTCCTGACCGTGCACGACATCGTGCGCTTCGCACGCAGCCAGCGGATCCTCTGCCAGGGCCGCGGCTCGGCGGCCAATTCGGCGGTGTGCTATGCGCTCGGCGTCACCGAGGTCGATCCGGCCCGCGGCAATCTGCTGTTCGAACGCTTCATCTCGCGCGAACGCAACGAGCCGCCCGATATCGACGTCGATTTCGAACACGAGCGCCGCGAGGAGGTGATCCAGTACATCTATGGCAAATACGGCCGCGAGCGCGCCGCCCTGACCGCCACGGTCGCCAGCTATCGCGCCAAGAGCGCCATCCGCGATGTCGGCAAGGCGCTGGGCCTGGCGCTGGATCAGGTTGACCAGATCGCCTCCTCGCTGGCCTGGTGGGATGGCTTTTCTGCAATTGAAGAACGCCTGACCGAGCGCGGCTTTGATCCCGCCAGTCCGCAGATCAGAAAGCTGATGAAGTTGGTATCACAACTGCTTGGTTTTCCAAGGCATCTGTCCCAACACGTCGGCGGCTTCGTGATCTCCGAACGGCCCTTGCACGAACTGGTGCCGGTCGAGAACGCCGCCATGCCCGAGCGCACCATCATCCAGTGGGACAAGGACGATCTCGACACCCTGGGCCTGCTCAAGGTCGACGTGCTGGCGCTGGGGATGTTGAGTTGTATACGGCGCTGCGTGGACTTGATCAATGATTGGGCAAGAGCGCGAGGGCACGAGGGCACGAGGGCACGAAGGCACGAGAAAGGCGACGAGCCGCCAGATCGTGGCAATTGGGCAACTCTCGTCGCGCGCAACACCCAAACGATCGAAGTTGCCGGTTGTGGCGTGCCCTCGTGCCCTCGCGCCCTCGTGCCCTCGTCGCTGGGCGACATCCCCCCCGAAGACCCCGCCACCTACGCCATGCTCCAGGCAGGCGACACTGTGGGCGTGTTCCAGGTCGAATCCCGCGCGCAGATGTCGATGTTGCCGCGGCTGAAACCGCAGAACTTCTACGATCTGGTGATCGAGGTGGCGATCGTTCGGCCGGGGCCGATCCAGGGCAAGATGGTGCATCCCTACTTGCGTCGACGGCAGGGGCTGGAGGCGGTCAGCTATCCCTCCGAGGATCTGAAGAAGGTCTTCGAGCGCACCCTCGGGGTGCCGATCTTCCAGGAACAGGTGATGCAGCTGGCCATCGTCGCCGCCGGCTTCACCCCGGGCGAGGCCGATCAGCTGCGACGCTCGATGGCGGCCTGGAAACGTCGTGGCGGCATGGAGCATTACCGCCAGCGCATCATCGAAGGCATGACCGAGCGCGGCTACGAGACTGGCTTTGCCGAACAGGTATTCGAGCAGATCAAGGGCTTTGGCTCCTACGGCTTCCCGGAATCGCACGCCGCCAGTTTCGCCTTGCTGGTGTACGCCTCGGCCTGGCTCAAATGCCACCACCCCGCCGCTTTCGCTGCCGCCCTGCTCAATGCCCAGCCGCTGGGCTTCTATTCGGTCAGCCAGATCATCCAGGACGCCCGCCGCCACGGCGTCGAGGTGCGGCCGGTGGATGTGCGGATGAGTGGGTGGGAGGCGGAGCTTGAGGGCACGAGGGCACGAGGGCACGAGGGCACGCAGAAGCCGACGGTAACGATCGAACCGGCCATTGCCGAGACGCAAATATCCGCATCACTACAATCTGGCCCGTCACTGCCTCTCTCGTGCCCTCATGCCCTCGTGCCCTCGTGCCCTCGTGCTGCTTTGCGCCTCGGCCTGCGCTCCATCCGCGGCCTCAGCCAGGACGCTGCCGAGCGTCTGCTCAACGCACGCGCCGCCGCGCCCTTCCGCGATGTGCAGGATCTGGCTGATCGGGCGCAGCTGGATCGGGCCACGCTGGAGCGGCTGGGCGCGGCCGGGGCGTTGCGCGGGCTGGCCGGGCATCGGCACCGGGCGCAGTGGGCGGTGACCGGCGTGGAGCGGATGCCGGATCTGTTTGCCGGTACGCCCATTCCCGATGAGAAAGTGGTGCTGCGACCGCCGACCGCAGCCGAGAACGTGCTGGCCGACTACAGGACCACCGGCCTGACCCTGGACACGCATCCGCTGAAACTGCTGCGCCCGCAACTGCGCGCACGGCGTATGCGCAGCATCGCCGAGGTGCAGGCATTGGCGCACGGCACACCGGTGCGGGTGGCGGGTCTGGTCACGCTGCGACAGCGACCGGGCACGGCTTCGGGCGTCACCTTCGTCACCCTGGAAGACGAGACTGGCTGGCTCAATCTGATCGTCTGGCGCGATCTGGCCGAGCGCCAGCGCCGGGTGCTGCTGGAATCACAGATGCTCGGCGTCGTCGGTGAATTGCAGAAGGCCGAGGGCGTCACCCACGTGCTGGCCCATCGGCTGGAAGACTTGAGCGAGTTGCTCGCCGGTCTGGATACCCGCTCGCGGGATTTCCATTGATCCCAGGGTGCTGTGGAATTGAGGAGAGCCGCGCGCCTGCGCGGCCGCTTCTGCCTTGCACTACGACAGCCAGAAGCGGCGCCGCAGGCGCGGCGCCCTCCACAGGACCGGCCGCCGCTTGCCATTCATTCGCCGGAACCGGAACCAGGCGGCGATCCCGATGCCCGGCTTTTCGTCCGCAAAGAACGCGAAGGTTTCAAAGGTCGACCAGCAGACCGGCAATCGCCGGCAACATCGCCAGCCGAATTCCTGATTCGCTCTACTTTGCGTCCTTGGCGTCCTTTGGGGATGATCTTCTGCTTCAGGCGATGACTCGCTCGGCGCCACTGTAGATATTGAATCCGTGCTCGCCCAGGAATCCGATCAGGGTGATACCCGCGGCTCGCGCCTGTTCGATCGCCAGGCTGGAAGGCGCCCCCACGGCGGCGACGATGGACGCCCCCGCCATGGTCGCTTTCTGCAGCAGTTCGAAGCTGGCACGCCCGGACAGCAGTAACACCTGATCGGTCCACGGCAGCGTCCTGGCCAAAAAGGCCTGTCCAACCAGCTTGTCGAGCGCATTGTGGCGACCCACATCCTCCCGCAACGCCAGCAACTGCCCTTCCAGATCGAACAAGCCCACGCCATGGCAGCCGCCGGTGGCCGCAAACAGCGACTGTGCCGCGCGCAGACTCTGCGGCAGCCGTCGCAGCACGGTAGCGTCTACGCGCTTGCTGCCTGACACCCGTCGCGACTGCGAACTTGCGGTCACGGCCTCCAGTGAGGTCTTGCCGCAGACGCCGCAACTGGAATTCATGGTGCCGGCGCGCTGTAGCGAATCCAGGTTCGGCGCGGGTCCGTCAAGGTCTATGCGCACGGCGTTGGGGTTGCCGGCACAGGCGCCAATCTGCACGATCTGGGCTGGATCGCTGAGCACTGCTTCACCATGGAGATAGCCCGCCACCAGTTCCGCATCGTGACCTGGCGTACGCATGCTGATGGCCAGCGTCCGCGCCCCCTCGCCCAGAGCGGGATGCGACAGGCGAATCTCCAGCGCATCCTCGACGGCAATCGAGTCCGGCAGCGACTGACACCCCGCGCTGCTGACCCGAACGATGTCGAACTGCTTCTGCGCTTGCGTTTTCACGACTGCGTTCCGATGGAACTTCCCGGACTGAATCGTAGGCCGAACGCCGTGCGAACGCACCTGAGATCGCCGCCCAGCAGCCCCGCAGCTGTCCGCCCAAGCGTCCGAATTCGGACGGTCACTCGATAACGAATCCGCAAGGTATTGTTTTATATACATATTGCTGCTGGCATGGCAGCTGCATGGAGACCCCCATGGACAAGATCGAATCATCCCGCAAGAAAGAACGCTCGCCAGTGGTCTTTGTGGTCCTGGCAGCCCTGTCGCTGTGTCTGCTCACCCTGAGCTGGCTCTACATCTTCCCGCCGATGATGGGCTCGGTATCGGCCGACACCGTCGAAGCCGCCTACAGCGCATTGGAAGCGCTGTTCGCCGGCCTGGCCTTTCTGGGCCTGCTGTCCACGATCTGGATGCAGCGCCAGGAGTTGCGCCTGCAGCGGGTGGAGATGGCGCAGACCCGCGAGGAAATGCGGCGTCAGGCCGAGGCGCAGGAAAAGAGCGAGCGTGCGCTGCAATCACAGGCAGAGGCCCTGCGCGAGGAAGCCGAGCGCCAGGCTCGCGCCTATCTTCTGATCTCGCTGATGCCCACCGGCAGTTCCAGCTGGGCGCTGGAAATCACCAACGCCGGACGCAGCCCGGCCGAAGACGTGCGCCTCTCGGTGGATCGCCCGGTGTGGCTGTGGGGACGCGATGACGTGCTCAAGCTGATGTCGCAACTGCCGCTGTTTGCCAAGGGCGGATTCAGCATTCCGCCCGGCTTCACGCTGAGCTACGCCCTGCAGGACGGCCGCGTACTGTCCCACGTGTTCGAGCGCACCGTGGACCAACCCACCCAGTTCGCGGTCACCGCCCACTATCGCAGCGGCAATGGCAAGCCGATCGAAGAAACCAGTCGATTCAACCTCGACCTGCTGGAAGAAACCGCCGCCGGCGACAAGGATTTCTGGACCCGCCAGGTGGTGCAGGCACTGCGCGATCTGAAGCCGCGCGAGGGGCGGCAGTGAGGGCATTGGACAGGGCCAACGGTGGGAGCGGGCTCTGCCCGCAATCAGGCTCCCATCTCGAGACAGAACAGATCTCGGCCAGGTGACGTTCTCACCGGACGGCGGTGCCCTTGAAGTCCGCCGTCATGACGGCTCGGCCAGTACCATTCAAGCTCGACGATTCCGCCAGCCGCTTGTGGCCAAGATCTTCAACGCGGAGAACGCCAAGAGGCGCGGAGAACGCGGAGAAAAGCTCAACCGGAATCGCCCCTGCTCTTCTCAGCGTTATTTCTGCTCTTCTCAGCGTTCATTCTGCTTTTCCTTCGCGTTCTTTGCGTCCTGCTTCTGGCGGCAGTTCACCGCAAGTTCCGGTTTTCGCGACAACGAGCAGTGGGAGCGCCGATGCGAGGAAAAGCGATCGCGGCCAGAGGCCGCTCCCACATGAAGGCCGCGGATCAGGGCGCGAAGAAGCGGCTGGTTTCGATGCGCTCGACCTTGCCGTCATCGGCCGCGACCACGCGCAGGCGCAGCGGCTTCATGCCCTTGAATGCGCCGGGTTCGGCTTGCAGCGTCAGCGCCAGATTGTTGATGGCGCCGCCGGCAATCTCGACCTCCGTGTTGCCAACGATGCTCAGTCCGGGCGGATCCAGCACTTCGATGACAAAGCGCCGCGGGGTCTCCGACTTGTTCATGATCTTGAGCTGATAGCTGTTTTCAATCCAGCCGTCGGAGTTTTCACGATAGAGCTCGCCACGATCACGGATCACATCCACGATCAGCGGCACCCGTGTTGCCAGCGAGTACAGCAGGGTCGACACGATCGCCGTCAACAGCAGCGCATAGAACACCGTGCGCTTGCGAATGATCTTGGTCGGCTGACCATGCACGGCATGCTCGGTGGAGTAGCGCACCAGACCGCGCGGATACTCCATCTTGTCCATCACTTCATCACAGGCATCAATGCAGGCCGCACAGCCGATGCACTCATACTGCAGGCCATCACGGATATCGATGCCGGTCGGGCAGACCAGCACGCAGGCCTTGCAGTCGATGCAGTCACCGAGGGCGGTGGGGGTGGGCTGGGTCGTCGACCGGGACTCGGGACTCGGGACTCGGGACTCGGCACTGCCACCCAGATTCGTCGCCTGCTGGACAAGCTCAGCCAGAGCCATCTCCGAGCTGCTCGCCCCCGGACCCGGCTTCTGATCGAGTCCCGAGTCCCGAGTCCCGAGTCCCGGCTCCTCCGCCGTCCTCCGCTCCGCCACCGACTTCACCGAGCGCTTGCGCGCGCCACGCGGCTCACCACGAACATCGTCATAGGTGATGACCAGCGTGTCCTTGTCGATCATCGCGCTCTGGAAGCGGGCGTAGGGGCACATGTACTTGCAGACTTGCTCGCGCAGCAGCCCGGCGTTGCCGTAGGTAGCCAGGCTGTAGAACAGGAACCAGAACAGTTCCCAGCCCCCCAACTGCCAACTGATCAGGCTGTGTCCGAGTTCCCGTATCGGGGTGAAGAAACCGACGAAGGTAAAGCCGGTCCAGAGCGCGAATGTGATCCAGAGGAACTGCTTGGTGGCCTTGAGCCGCAGCTTGCGTGCGTTCCACGGGCCCTTGTCCAGCCGCATCTGGGCATTGCGATCGCCCTCAACCCAACGCTCCATCCACAGGAAGACTTCGGTCCAGACCGTCTGCGGGCAGGCAAAACCGCACCACAATCGCCCGGCCAGCGCGGTAAAGAAAAACAAGCTCAGCGCAGCAACGATCAGCAGCGCCGACAGGTAGAAGAAGTCCTGCGGCCAGAACACCAGACCGAAGATGTAGAACTTGCGGGCTGGCAGATCGAACAGCACGATCTGGCGATCGTCCCAGTTGATCCACGGAAACAGGTAGTACATGCCCAGCAGCCAGAACACCGCCGCCTTGCGCAAGCGCTGGAAGCGCCCATTGACCTCGCGCGGATAGATCTTCTGGTGGGCCGCATACATGGCGCCGTCATCGTGGCTGACGACCTTGAGTGCGACTGGCAGAGGCTTGCCTTCCATGGGGGAGATCCGTGTGGCTGTTGGGATGTGACGGTTTGACGGTTTTACGGCGTTGCCGCTGGTTGGAGGGAACGGGGGTGGGGTCTGGCAGTCGGGGCGCCTGGTGGGATTTCATCGGCTCCGGGGATGCGCTCGTCGCAATGAGCGCGTTGGCTCGCACGGCCCGGAAACAGACTTCGGCCCACGCCCCTGTCCTACTCTTGCCCTATCCTTCCCCACTGCTGAGTCTGCTGGGCCCATCGATCTCACGCCGAGTCCGCAGCAGGATCGAGGTAAACAGGCTGCTGCTGAAGGTACAGGCCCAGAACATGAAGAATCCCAGCGTGTAGCCCAGTTCGCGCGACACCATCACCTGGGGAAAGGTGATAGTGCCAAGCTCGACCGGATCGACGAAAGCAAAGAACACCATGGTCGCCACACCGGCGGCGAAGAATGAGGGCCAGAGCACCGCTCCGACCCTCTGGATCATGGGCACCCCGCCGGACACCGCCTCTCCCTGCTGCACGGCCCCCGGATCGGTGCCGGCCATCAGTGCTGACCCTCGCTCTGAGCCACTTCAGACGCATTGCGCAGGCTGTAGACATAGGCCGCGACCACCTTGACCGCATCTTCGCCGACCAACGGCCCATGGGCCGGCATCTGCCCATTGCGACCCTTGGTCAGGGATTCGGTGATGGCCGCTTCACTGCTGCCGTAGAGCCAGGCCGAGTCGGTCAGATCAGGTGCGCCAAGCGCCGCCATGCCCTTGCCCTCAGGCCCGTGACAGGCCACGCAGATCTGGTCAAAACGCGCCTTGCCCTCCGCCGCAGCGGCTGGATTGTGGCTGAGACCCGCCATCGAGCGCACATAAGCCACCACCTGCGGAGTGCCTTCCGGACCCAGCACGCCCGACCAACTGGGCATGGCTGCGATTCGGCCGTTGAGGATGGTGGTGAGGATCTGATCCGGCTCTCCGCCCCACTGCCAGCTGGCGTCGGTCAGATTCGGAAAACCGACAGCTCCGCGGGCGTCGGTGCCGTGGCAGGTGGCGCAGTTGTTGGCGAAGATATTGCGTCCCAGGCCTACCGCCTCGCTGTTTCGTGACAGCTCGGCCACGTCCATCGCGGCGAAACGGGCGTAGGTCTGCCGCGCAATCTCGTCGTACTTCTGCTGTTCGGCCCGCAGTTGTGCCTCCGAACTCCAGCCCAGGGTGCCGCTGGCCGAACCGAAACCCGGATACAGCACCAGATAGACCGCAGCAAAAACGACCGAGCCCACGAACAACCACAGCCACCAGCGCGGCAGCGGATTGTTGTACTCGGCCAGATCGCCATCCCAGACGTGTCCGGTGGTCTCGCTTTCCTTTTTCTCAGGCTTGCGGGCGGTCATCGCCAGCAGCCAGACGCTGCCACCCACCGTCAGCAGTGTCAGCACGATGACATAGATGCTCCAGGCGCTGTTCATGAGCGACCCTCCTTGTCCTCAAGCGGCAAGCGCGCCATGTCGTCAAAATCGGTGGCGCGCTTGAAGCCATATGCCCAGACGACGATGCCGATGAAGATTCCCATCAGCAGCGCAGTAATGCTGCCCAACGCGACTCCCAGACTCATGATTTCACCTCCTGACTTGAAGCCGGGACTCGGGACTCGGAAGTCGGGTCTTGATCGGCCGAAGCAGCTGCTGCAGTAGCGTCAGGGCCGGGCGCCATCGGCTCGCGCTTGGGCGCATAGCGCCCCAGCGACTGCAGATAGGCGATCGTGGCATCCATCTCGGTCTTGCCGCTGACAGCAGTTGCCACACCAGCGACATCTTCGTCGGTGTAGGGCGTACCCAGGGTGCGCAGCGCGCCCATCTTCGCCGCCAGACCATCGGCGTCGATGAGGTTGTCACTGAGCCAGGGGAAGCCTGGCATGTTTGACTCGGGCACGACATCGCGCGGGTTGTTCAGGTGCACCCGGTGCCAGTCATCGCTGTAGCGACCACCGACGCGGGCCAGATCCGGGCCGGTACGCTTGGAACCCCACAGGAAGGGATGGTCCCAGACCGACTCTGCGGCCACCGAATGGTGACCGTAGCGAGCCGTCTCCGAGCGCAGCGCACGCACCATCTGCGAATGGCAGTTGTAGCAGCCCTCGCGCACATAGACCTCGCGACCGGCCAGTTCCAGTGCCGTGATCGGTTTCATGTCCGGCAGCGGCTGCACCACCTGAGCCTGGAACATCAACGGCACGATCTGCGCAAGGCCGCCGAAGCTGACTACCACGGCAATCCAGATGCCCATGCGGAAGATGTTCTTCTCGAACTTTTCGTGATTGAAGCTCATCGCATCCTCCTCAGGCGTGGGCTGGCGCGGGCACGACAACGGGTGCCGTATCGCGCGCCATCTGTGCGGTGCGCCACATGTTCCAGAGCATGATGAACATGCCCGAGAGCACCAGCAGACCACCCAGGAAGCGCACGTAGTAGTAGGGATACGTGGCCTTCAGGGATTCAACGAAGGTGTATGCCAGGGTGCCGTCGGCATTGGTCGCCCGCCACATCAGGCCCTGCATCACGCCGGCGATCCACATCGAGGCGATGTACAGCACCACGCCGATGGTCATCACCCAGAAATGCACCTCAATGGCCTTGGTCGAGAACATGCCCGGCAGCTTGAGCAGACGCGGGAACAGGCTGTAGACGCAGCCGATGGTGATCATGGCCACCCAGCCGAGGGCGCCGGAATGCACATGACCGATGGTCCAGTCGGTGTAATGACTGAGCGCATTGACGGTCTTGATCGACATCATCGGGCCTTCGAAGGTACTCATGCCGTAGAAGGACAGCGACACGATCATGAAGCGCAGGATCGGATCGGTGCGCAGTTTGTGCCAGGCACCCGAGAGAGTCATCATGCCGTTGATCATGCCGCCCCAACTGGGCGCCAGCAGGATCAGCGAGAACACCATGCCCAAGGACTGTGCCCAGTCCGGCAGCGCGGTGTAGTGCAGATGATGCGGGCCGGCCCACATGTAGACCGCGATCAGCGCCCAGAAATGGACGATTGACAGCCGATAGGAATAAACCGGACGACCGGCCTGCTTGGGCACGAAGTAATACATCATGCCGAGGAAGCCGGCGGTCAGGAAGAAGCCAACCGCATTGTGGCCGTACCACCATTGCACCATCGCGTCGACCGCGCCCGAGTAGATGACATAGGACTTGGTCATCGACACCGGCAACGAGAGGTTATTGACAATGTGCAACAGCGCGATGGTGATGATGTAGGCGGCGAAGAACCAGTTGGCCACGTAGATGTGCGCAATCTTGCGCTTGGCAATGGTGCCGAAGAAGACCACGCCATAGGCCACCCAGACCAGTGTGATCAGGATGTCGATCGGCCACTCGGTCTCGGCGTATTCCTTGCTCTGGGTGATGCCCAGCGGAAACGTGATGGCCACGGCCACGATCACCGCCTGCCAACCCCAGAAGGTGAAGGCCGCGAGCTTGTCACTGAACAGGCGCGCGTGGCAGGTACGCTGGACGATGTAGTAGCTGGTCGCAAACAAGCCGGATCCACCAAAGGCAAAGATCACGGCATTGGTGTGCAGAGGGCGCAGGCGCCCGTAGCTGAGCCAGGGAATATCAAAATTGAGCCAGGGCCACGCCAGCTGGGCGGCGATGAACACGCCGACCAGCATTCCGACGATGCCCCAGATCACGGTCATGACAGTGAATTGCTTCACCACCTTGTCGTTGTATGTTTCGACCATGTGTGGGCGCCTCCAGATACCTAGGTTTAGGTCGGCCGCGATTGTTCATGTTTATGGGCGGCGACAGCTTGACGGAAGTCAACGACAATCCCACAAGAAGGCCAGACCGCGCAACACTTGCAGGTTCTTCACGCTGTCACCTGCGTGGCACCGTGTTGGTCCCCAATTTGCAGGAGATCGATCAAGTGCCTTGGGCTGGGCCAGCCATAGCGATGATCGTGGCTCTCGGCTCCCGGCAGATGATCGTCGTAGCGCATGCCCAGATGGATCGCACCCAGTCGCTCATAGAAGCGGGCGGCCCGCCAGTTGCCGTCCAGCACCCATAGATGCAGCGGCTGATGCGCCCGCAGCTCCTGCGCCTTGCGCGCCAGCATCAGACTCAGCGCACGGCCGATGCCGCGGCCCTTGAAGCCGACCTGCACATGCAGGGCGTCGATCAGCGAACCGTGTAGCGGATCGGCATCCAGCAGCAGACTGGAGAACGCAACCGGCTGACCATCCACCCAGGCCAGCCATGTGAAACGCTCGGCGCTCGGATCGGCCAGTCGAGTGCGCCATAGCGCGCGCCGGTTGCCCAGCAGATCCTGGTCCAGCAGGAAGTCCGCGACCAGCCCGCGATAGGTGGCGCGCCAGCTCTCACTGTGCAGGCACGCGATTACTTCCAGATCGGGCATCCCGGCAAGGCGAATGTCGAGCCGCATGCTGCCCCTCCGCTTCGAAAGCTCGTAACCGTGGCGACCATCGGGCCAGCGGGCGCGCCGGTCGGGATCGCGCCCACCTGCCCGACAAAGCAGTGCAGACTTGTCGTCGATGACGGAGTCCTCTTGAGGTCATGATGCCTGACTTGCCTGATGCTTCAAGTGCGGCTGCGGCTGAGCCCGAAATTCATCCAGCCGATCCCGCCGAACGCCGACGCACCCTTGCCGCCCTGCTGCTGATCACGGTTGTGGGTGCTCTGTTGCTGCTGGCGCTGCAAAACGAGCTATCGAACATACAGGCGCGTCTGGTCGCGGGCGACTCCGAACTGGCTGCTGGCCGCTTCATCATGCTGGCACGCGGCTGCTTCCTGTTGCTGGCGCTGGTGGGACTGGTCACCGGCGCGGTCATCGCCCAAGGCGCGCTCGCCGCGATCCGTGAGCAGCGCTTCCCGCATGCCGGGGCACGTCTGCTGATGGCGCGCAAAGTTGTGTACGGGGATCGCGCTGCGTGGATGGGCAGAATGGCGCTGCTGGGTGCCGCCGGATTTGCCGTCGTCGGCTGCGTCGGCGCGGCATACGGGTGGCAACTGCTGAACTTGTTCGAGTAGTCGCAGCGCTGCTGCAGGTGCCAACGCAGCTCAAGGCGTCACCATGCAGCGCTGCCTGCCTTCAGGACTCGTCGCTCCACACTTCCAGGCTGTCGGCATAGCCGCCGAGCAGGTTCCACAGCGGCGCTTCCTTGTCCGACGGTATCTGCGAAAAGGCGAACCCGACCTCGTCGTCCGCTACCCGGGCCACCTTGGCCTCAACGTGGATGTTGAGTTCGTCGCCGAACAGCATGTCCAGTACAAAGCGATCGCCGCGTTGGCCGATCCAGTCTACCGGCCGACGTACCATCACCCCGGTTGCCGAAATGTCCATCAGCTCTGAAGTCCATGACTCATCACCGCGCATCATCAGCACGGCGGAGTTGATTGGCATACGCCGATGTCGCTTGCCCACATTGGGAGTCATAGGCCCAGCCTGATTCATGGAAACATCCCCCTGACGGCGCGCCGCATTTCTATCGAAGCGATCAAACGAAATCAAGGAATCATCGGACGATCGGTAGCTCATCTCGCCTCCGCACGGAAGGCAAACATCTGACCAAAAACCTGCACTGGTACGGAAGCTCGCACATGAGCACGCATTTGCCAATCACCTCTGCGGCAGAACCGCAACCAGGTCTGAGACAACGCTCGCGGCCAACCGCTCCGCGAGCGCCCTCCCCCAAAACCACTGCCAGACATTTCACTACCAATAGGGAGGCCTAGCAAGAGCCATTCCATCGGCCGCGACGTATTGAAAAACAATGCAATAGAGCAAACTTCGAATCGACTGCTTCAGCTTGGCGGGCAGGCTCACCATGACCGATGGCGGCGAGTCAAGTCGGGTGACAGGCGCTACCGGAGGGTCACGATCCCCGCGAGACAGCCTTCCGAGCAGTGGCATGGGCCGGGGATTGCCGCAGCAGAGCACTTGCTGACACAAAGCGTCGCGTCAGTCTGTCACTTCCGCGCTCAAGCCTCGGGACGCATGTACGGGAACAGCAGCACGTCCCGAATCGAAGCCGAGTCGGTGAACAGCATGACCAGACGATCGATGCCGATGCCCTCGCCGGCCGTCGGCGGCAGGCCGTATTCCAGGGCCCGAATGTAGTCGTCATCAAAATGCATGGCCTCGGCATCCCCCGCGTCCTTGGCCTGGGCCTGGGCACGAAAGCGCTCGGCCTGGTCCTCGGCGTCATTGAGCTCCGAAAAGCCGTTGGCCAGCTCGCGGGCGACGATGAACAACTCGAAGCGATCGGTGACTTCCGGATCCTGGTCATTGCGACGCGACAGCGGCGACACTTCGGCCGGGTATTCGGTAATGAAGGTCGGTTGGATCAGCTGATCCTCGACCGTCAGCTCGAAGATCTCGGTCAGCAAACGCCCCCAGCCCCAATCGGGCTTCGTCGGAATGCGCAGGCGCTTGCAGTGTTCGCGCAGGCGCTCCAGATCGCGGCAATCCTCACGCGAGATTTCCGGGTTGCGTTGCAGCACGGCATCCGTCATCGGCAGGCGCTGGAAGGCCGGCCCGAAGTCGATCTGCTGGCCCTGGTAGGCGACCACTGTGCTGCCATCCAGCTCGACCGCCAGTTCGCGCAGCATGCGCTCGGTCAGGTCCATCAGATCGCGGTAGTCAGCGTAGGCCCAGTAGAACTCGAGCATCGTGAACTCGGGATTGTGCCGGGTGGACACGCCTTCGTTGCGGAAATTGCGATTGATCTCGTAGACGCGCTCGATACCGCCCACCACCAGACGCTTGAGGTACAGCTCCGGTGCCACCCGCAGGTACAGCTTCATGTCCAGTGCATTGTGATGGGTCACGAAAGGTCGTGCGGTGGCGCCACCCGGAATGGCGTGCATCATCGGCGTTTCCACTTCCAGAAAGCCGTACTCGGGCTGCTCCAGGAAGCGGCGGATGAAGCTCACAATCCGGGAACGCCGCCGGAATACGGCGCGCACCTCGTCGTTGACGATCAGATCGACATAGCGCTGGCGATAGCGGACCTCGGTATCGGACAGTCCATGCCACTTGTCCGGCAAGGGACGCAGCGATTTGGTCAGCAGGCGAAGCTGATCGGCGCGCACACTGAGCTCGCCGGTGCGGGTGCGCATCAGCGGGCCGGCGGCGCCGACGATGTCGCCGATGTCCCAGCTCTTGAAGGCCTCGTAGACTTCCCCCAGCGAAGCCCCCTGCAGAAACAGCTGGATGCTGCCCGACTGGTCCTTGATGGTGACGAAACTGGCCTTGCCCATGATCCGCTTGGCCATGATCCGCCCGGCCAGTTGCACGCGCTTGCCCAGCGCATCCAGCGCTTCGCCAGTCCATTGCTCGCGATCGGCGAATTCCGCCTGCAGCGGCGCACAGAGCGCGTCGATGCGAAAATCATTCGGGAAGGCGATGCCCTGCTCGCGCAAGCTAGCGAGCTTGGCGCGGCGCTCGGCAATGATGTGATTGTCGTCGCTGGAGCTGGCGGGGGTCTGCTCTTCACTCATGGTTGGGACTCGGCTGGGAAGTGGGGAATCTATCGTCGAGGTGGATCGTATCGCCTCGCACGCTATGCGAAACAGGGTGAAGACACTGCTCTAGCCCTTGCGGACGCGTTGTCGCGATCCGCCGACGTCGTCCGCACGCAGCGCACGCGCCATGAACCTGTGGGAGCGGACTCTGTCAGCGATCGATCCTGCGACTGACTCCAACGTCCCGGATCGCGGCTGAAGCCGCTCCCACAGTGGACGCACCTGCGACACGGCTTCCTGGTCAGGGTTGAACCAAGGCCAGAAAACACAATGCCGGCTACAAGCCCATCTTCAGGCTGGCCTCGATGTAATCATCCAGATCACCATCGAGCACGGTTTGCGTGTCGCGCCGCTCCACCCCGGTACGCAGATCCTTGATGCGGGCATCGTCAAGCACATAGCTGCGGATCTGATGACCCCAGCCAATCTCGCTCTTGGTGGCTTCCAGCCGATCCTTCTCGGCATTGCGCTTCTGCACCTCCAGCTCGTACAGCTTGGCCTTCAGCATCTTCATGGCGCGATCGCGGTTGGCGTGCTGCGAGCGTTCGGTCTGACAGGCCACGACCGTGTTGGTGGGCACGTGGGTGATGCGCACCGCCGACTCGGTCTTGTTGACGTGCTGACCACCGGCACCCGAGGAACGGTAGACGTCGGTCTTGAGGTCGGCTGGATTGATGTCGATCTCGATATCGTCATCGACTTCAGGCGCCACGAACACGGAAGCAAAGGACGTGTGTCGGCGCTTGTTCGAGTCAAACGGCGAGATCCGCACCAGCCGATGCACGCCGATCTCGGTTCGCAGCCAGCCGAAGGCGTAGTCGCCCTCGACCCGCAGCGAGGCACTCTTGATCCCAGCCACGTCACCCGCGCTGACTTCCAGCAGTTCCGTGCTGAAGCCCTTGCGCTCGCACCAGCGCAGATACATGCGCAGCAGCATTTCTGCCCAGTCCTGGGCCTCGGTACCGCCAGCGCCGGCCTGGATGTCGACATAGGCGGGGTTCGGGTCCATGGCGTTGCTGAACATGCGCTGGAATTCGATGCGCCCGACGCGTTCCTCGAAGCCGGCCACATCCTTTTCCAGCGTCGCCAGCGAATCGGCGTCGTCCTCTGCCTCGATCATCTCCAGCAGCTCGATCGAATCGGCAATACCCTGGGTCAGCTCGGTCAGGCCCTTGACCACAGCTTCGAGACGAGCGCGTTCCTTGCCCAGTTCCTGGGCCCGCTCGGGCTTGTTCCAGACATCCGGGTCTTCCAGTTCGCGGCTGACTTCGTCTAGCCGATCCTGCTTGTGGTCGAAGTCAAAGAAACCCCCTCAGCGCATCGACGCGCTGGCGCAGATCCGCGAGATTCGCGGCGAGCGCATTTGTTTCCATGGATGGTGATCCGGCAAAAAGTGAGCCGCGAATGGTAGCAGAGCCGCATGGGGCTGGGGCACGAGGGCACGAGGGCACGAGGGCACGGGGCACGAGGGCACGGGGCACGAGGGCACGGGGCACGGGGCAGGAGAAAGGCTATGAGCTTGAGGGCTCTTGTGGGTCCAGACTTGTCTGGACGCTCCTGGCTACATGCGGAAGAAGCGTCCAGACAAGTCTGGACCCACCAAAGCCAGGAACCCCTTGACCTTTTCTCGCGCCCTCGCGCCCTCGCGCCCTCGCACTCAAGCTAGACCGCAAACCCATGGCGCACGCGCACGCTGACGCTCTCGGCGCCTTGCCAGCGCTCCACGGTCAGCTGGTACAGCAGCCGCAACCGGGTCGGTGCGATGTCGAGCACGTCCTGGGGGGCGGAGAACCAGATCGCATCCACCGGCGTGGCGCCGGCTTCGCTGGCGCGGATGCGCATTTTCAGGTGCTTGCCCTTGAGCACGCGCTGGCTCAACACCACGAACTCGTTGTCGAACAGCGGCTCGGGAAAGGCCTGACCGAAAGGTCCGGCGTTTTCGATCGCCCGGGCCAGATCCAGGGTGTATTCACTCACCGCCAGCGGGCCGTCGGTCCAGACCGTGCGGGTGCGCAGGCCCTCGTCCAGCAGACCATCGACCACGCTCTCGAAAGCCGGCCGCAAGCGGTCCAACTGCGCGGCCTCGACAGTCATTCCGGCGGCCATGGCATGGCCACCGAAACGCAGCAATAGCCCCGGGTGCAGACGATCCAGATCCACCAGAGCGTCGCGCAGATGAAAGCCGGACACAGATCGCCCCGAGCCACGCCATTCTTCGGCACCTTCCGCGGCCGGCGCCAGGGCGATCGTGGGTCGGTGCAAGCGCTCGGCCAACCGGCTGGCGACCAGTCCGACCACCCCCGGATGCCAGCCGGCATCGGCCACCACCAGTGCCGACGGCAGTTCGCCCTGCCGCCCGCCGAGCAGATTGTCGACGATGACCGCCGCGTCGCGTTCCATATCGGCCTGCACCGATCGCCGTTCGCGATTGAGTTCAGACAGCTGGGTCGCCAGTTCACGGCTTTCATCGATGTCATCGGAAACCAGACAACGGATGCCGAGCGCCATGTCATCCAGGCGACCTGCCGCATTCAACCGCGGCCCGATCTGGAAGCCCAGATCGCTGGCCTGCAGCTGTTTGGGATCACGCCCGGCGCTCTCGATCAGCGCCGCCAGGCCGGTACTGGCGCGACCTGCCCGAATCCGCCGCAGGCCCTCCGCCACCAGGATGCGATTGCTGCGATCCAGCGGCACAAGATCGGCGACAGTGCCCAGAGCCACCAGATCCAGCAGCGAGGCCAGTTGCACCGGCGCCAGCAGCGCGTCGCGCCGAGTGAGTTCGGCACGCACGGCAGCCAGCACATGAAACATCACGCCGACGCCGGCCAGCGCCGCAAGCGCATGCGGCGCGCCGCAGGCATTGGGATTGACGATCGCCAGCGCCGCCGGCAGTTCCGCCCCCGGCAGATGGTGATCGGTGACCAGCACATCGATACCGGCAGCCACAGCCCGCGCGACGCCGGCAATGCTCGACGTGCCCTGGTCCACCGTCAGCAATACCTGAGGCTGCAAGGACAGCAGTTCGTCAACCAACCCAGGCGACAACCCGTAGCCATGCCGCGCCCGATCCGGCACCGCAAAATGCACATCACGCGCGCCCAGCGACCGCAGTCCACGCACCGCCACCGCCGTGCCGGTGGCACCGTCGGCGTCGAAATCACCCACGACCAGGATGCGCTGGTTCTCGATGACTGCGTCGGCCAGCCTCGACGCCGCGATATCCAGGCCATCCAGGCCCTGTGGCGCACTCAATCCGCTCACGCGCAGGTCCAGCTCGGCCACCGAACTGACGCCGCGGGCCGCCAGCACGCTGGCCAGCCGCGCCGGCAGATCACGCGCCAGTATGGCTGCGGCGGAAGGCACCGCCCGCCGCAGTATCTGCATCGAAGTCTGGGCCTGGGGGTAGCCGGACGTCAGACTATTCAACGCCAGCCGTCCGGACGCCGGGTGCACGTTGGAGCCGCAACCGATTCGCGGTGATCCCACCATCGGCAGTGCGGCCGAGCCAGCTCGAGCCGGATTCGCGGCGAAGAGCGGAATCCGCACGATGGTGTCGTGCGGATTCCTGCTCACTCAAGTACCCACCTCGTACCCTCAGCTCAGGTGGGCTGGTCACAGCGGCTGAACCGGAAGCTCAGTCCTCAAAGCCATTGGCGAACAGATCGTTGTTGCACGCGGGCGGCACACCGAAATCTTCGACCTCGTCGCCACGCGCAAACGTGCCACCGACGGCATTGACACCCAGACCCTTGGCCGCGAAGGCCCGCCAGATCCGGCAGCTGTTGGCGCCCCCGTTGTTCGCGGTATCGGCAGCCAGAATGGCGTCACGGGCCTGGACCATGGTGGGCGAGCACGGTTGCAGCTTCATGCCATCCACCACCAGCTGAATCGTCAAGTTGTTGCCACCCGTGCCGGTGTAAAGATTGGCGTCGTAGCCGTAGGCCTGCACCATCTGCCAATACAGGTTCCACAGCGCCCCAGCCCAAATCTCACCAATGCCATGCGGCGCATTGGTGGTGGCGACGTTCGCGTAGGTTTGCGGACTGACCAAGGGATCGGTGGAATAAGGGAAATTGCGGATTCCCGGCCCAGTGGCCGGCGCCTGGAAGCTTGAGTAGGTTCCGACGAATCGCGGTGTTGTCGCGGTATCTGTGGCCTTCGCATGCAACACCAATGCCCAGAAATCGCTCCACCCCTCACCACCCTGTTCGGAAATTGCGCTGGCTGGCAGGTTCGTGCTCAGACAACTGGCGTTCGAAGGCCCTCCGGTCAGACGATTGGAAATCCCGTGACCGTATTCGTGAGCGATGATGCCGGCATCCATGTCCGAGTCACGGTGGGGCAAGGACGATCGCAGATTCACGTTGACCCCAGGACTGGGCAACTGCGCCTTGATCAGATTGCCGTCTGATTGACTGACCATCATGGACCGAATCGTGACCGATCCGCCGCTGACGCCTGGCCCCATCGCAATCGTCGGCGGGCTTGCGGTGTTATTCACCACGACCGCAGCAATGGCACCCGCATTCTGTGCGTTGAGCACCTTCAGGCCAAACTCGCAGTTACCGCGATCCAGGATTGCGATCTTGCCGCTCAAGCTTCCGGGTGGCGAGGCCTCACAGCTGTCGGATGTGCTCACGCCGCCGCCGTCGTTCACCAATTGAAGAGCGCCCGCCTGTCCTGCAAGCGTGAAGATCGGGCCAAAACTGGCAGCCGATCCCGCATAGGTCCCGGCAATACCCGGCGGGCTGCCGACGACCAGCTCAACAGGTGCCAACCAGCGGAACATCTGCATTCTCGGCGCATTGCCGTCCGGCGGAGTGGCGAAATTTGCATTGTTGTTGGATCCCGTCTGCAATGCGTCCAGCGCATCGGCATTGACGGCATCATTTCCGGCACCACCATTTCCATAATTGTTGGTCTGGAAATTGCCGGCCGACTCGTCGAACCCATACTGGTAGGTCACATCGTGCATGATGTTGTTCCAGTAGTAGAGATTGACGATCGCCGCGTTCAGATTGCTGCCGACCTCGGGATCAGCCCCGGCATTGAAAGCGAAATCGAATACCAGGGGGTTGGAACCCGTGCCGCTCGGCCTGGTGCCGCCGGCGTTGTTGCCGTCGAGATCATCCTGCGCGTTGACGTTATTGCCGCGGGTATCGGTGAACTCCCCACCGGCAACTCCGTTGGTATCGTGCCAACCGAAGGGCGATGCTGTTGGATCATGGGGATCGCTAACCAGCTGATGCCCGGTTTGATCGGGGTTCTCGAAAGGGAAAGGGAAGACACGATACTGGTAGCTCGTTCCCCCTGCCGCCGCCTTCTCGGAGCCGTGTTCGGCCATGTAATTCACTTGTCCGATCAGCTCGCCGGTTACCGCATCAATACGCAGCGACCACCAATTGGCTGTATCCGTCTCGCGAATCACCATGTCCCAAGCAAGGCGCACGCTGCGACCATCTTCCACGGGCTGGTAGATGAGCTGCACGGGAATGTCATCTGCCGAGATGCCAGCTCCGGAGTAGATCGCTTTTTGAGCTGGCCCACCGTCCTGGCGCAACAGCATCAACGGAGCGCGAATGTTGGTACCGATGGCGCTGGCTGCAAAGCTGATGGCTGCCGCTGCATTGATCTCCGGTTGCAGCACCGTCGCCTTGCTGGACAGATCGGGGACAAATGCTTGGTGCATGTTGATGATGGAGCCGTCCGCTGCCACGTTGATCGCGAGGTCCGCGTTCCATACTTCGATGCCGCCAATTCGCTGACGCCAGTAAAGGTGGCGGATACCGTTATGACGGGTGACATAGTCATCCTTGAGCAGCATGTCGCCCACGTCCGACGGCGTCAGTCCCAGCGCCCTTGAGCGACCACCAAAATACGACAGAGCCAGGGCTTTGGTGTCGCCCTGCTGGGGTCCGGTCAAGAACTGAAAGGCACCAGTCGGGTTACTGCTCTGCGCATGCGCGAGCGGCATGAACAAGGCAATGGAAACAGCGGTGGCGAGCGCGATTCTTCTGGTGGGATACAAAACCGATACTCCATGGACAGGGTGGACAAAGCTGCCGTTGCAGACTACGGAGGCTGCAGAAGCCGCGGCGGATAGTACACGAGACGAGTTCCCGTATTGTCGACTGCGAGCACTGGGTTCGATCAACAGGATTGGCGAGCATCGCTCGTTCCGCGCAGAGCCATCGACTCTGCGCCGGAAGGTCAGTTGGAATCGCCACCAGATGCCTGCTGCCGCTTCAACATCACCACGATCAGCGTTACCACGGTCAGTGGAACCACAAAGCTCATCATCACCGCCGAGAACGGTCCCAGGGCGTCATGGGCCTGGGCGGCGAGGATCAGGTAGCTGACATAAGCCAGGTAGTAGCCCAGGAATACCGCGCCCTCCCACCGAGCGATCTCCTTACCGCTGATGAAGACGGGCAGACAAGCCACGGCCACCGCGATCAGGACCCAGATATCGAAGGCCAGCACCGATGGCGCAATGCTGAGGCCACCCTCCCCCGCCACCAGACCAGTGATGCCCAGGCAGCCCAGAATGTTGAAGGTATTGCTGCCGACCACATTGCCGACCGCGATGTCGCGCTCGCCCTTGAGCGCCGCGGCTATCGAAGTGGCCACTTCGGGCATGGACGTGCCCGCGGCTACGATCGTCAGGCCGATGACCAGATCACTGACCCCCATGGCCTTGGCAAAAGCTACCGCTGCGGTCACCAGCCATTCCGAGCCGAAGACCAGCAGCACCAGCCCGAGCACCATCAAGCCCAGTTGTGCCGGCAAGGTCGAATCCCAGGCTCCAGCTCGGACCGGGTGTATCTGGGCGTCTGGGTTCACTGGCGCGGCCTGGGACTGCCTGCGTGATTGCACCACCAGAAACACCGTGTATGCGCACATCAGGGTCAGCAGAAGCGCGCCATCCAGAACCGAGATCTGTCCGTCCAGCCCCAGCACCAGCAAGAGCACGCAGGCCGCGATCATGATCGGCACTTCCTGCCGGATCAGCTGCAGATCCACCACCAGCGGAATGATCAGCGCGCTCAGGCCGAGAATGAACAGCACGTTGAAGATGCTGCTGCCGACCACACTGCCGACGGCCAGGTCCGTGCTGCCTTCGAGTACCGCACCCACCGAGACCGCCACCTCGGGGGCGCCGGTGCCGAAGGCCACAATGGTCAAGCCCACCACCAGCGGCGAGATGCCCAGCGACAAGGCCAGCCTGGAGGCGCCACGAACCAGCAAGGTGGCACCCAGGATCAAGGCCATCAGACCGACAACAAAGAGGAATGCGTTCATGGCCGGAAGCATACAATGCCGCCAGCGAAGGCCGATCGGCGTGGATGTCCTGCCGATCCCAACCGAGTGCCTTCGGCTTGCGATGATCAGCAACTTGCGTCTACAATTGCGGGCTAACGTGTAAAGTCATCAGGGACGGTGCGCCATGAAGGTTCTTTCTTCGCTCAAATCAGCCAAGTCGCGTCATCGTGACTGCAAGGTGGTTCGCCGCCGTGGCAAGGTATTCGTGATCTGCAAGAGCAACCCGCGTTTCAAGGCGCGCCAGCGCTGAGTCGAGTTGCCGCTTGTGTGCAGAGGCCGCCTTCGGGGCGGCCTTTGTGTTTCTGGGGTCGGGACTGGAGCCCACCGCTCCTGTGGGAGCGCATTCATGCGCGATGGCTTCTGTGGGAGCGGCTTCGGCCGCGCTCACCAAACTACCGGTAGATCATTGATTTGCGGGCTACAAGAGAAGGGGCAGGGGGCAGGGGTCCAACCTCGATGCATGATCTGACCGTGCCGCGGCGTGGGTCCCCTGCCCCCTGCCCCCTGCCCCCTGCCCCTGCCCCCAGTTTGATGCGCAAACAAGCGCTCCGACAGGCGCAGCCTTGTCACCCGCCGGCCAAAACGACCCGAAGGCCAGAATTCAGCCTGCCGGGGTCACATTTTGTTGCCGCGCCCCTTCTGCCGCCTTCACCTAAGCGCTAATCTAGGCGGCGAACCAGGAATCGCCTGAAGGAGGTGTCCCGTGTCCAAGTTTCGGATCTGTCTGATCCCGCTAGCGCTGGTCTTGGCGCTGGCATCCACCGCGGCATCTGCCAATACCCTGCTGGTGCAGCGTGTCGAGCGCGCCAAGTCTTCGGCCCTGCCACACAAGGGCTCGACCATGGAACAGGTCGAATCCCAGTATGGCGCACCGACGGACAAGAAACCGGCGGTCGGCCAGCCGCCGATCACGCGCTGGATGTATCCGGCATTCACGGTGTATTTCGAGTACAACCATGTGATCAATGCCGTGGTCAACAAGTCCAGTCCTGAAGAAAAAGGTCCGATGCCGGTGGCGGCGCGGCAACCCAGGGAATGACGGCGGCGCCCCGCTGGCCGGCCGAGTGGGAAGCACAGGCCGGAATTCTGCTGGCGTGGCCGCACCAGGACACTGACTGGGCCGCCAATCTGGCGGCGGTCGAAGGCAGCTATCGCGAGTTGATCCACAGCATCCTCGGCTTCGAGGATGTTTATCTGATCGTGGCCAATGCTGCGATCCGCGCCCGCGCCGAATCGGTGCTGGGCAAGGGCGTGAACCATCTCGAGGGCCAGTTGCACTGGATCGAACTGCCCTACAACGACACCTGGCTGCGTGACAGCGGGCCGATCACCCTGCTTGATGGCCGCAAGCCGCGCTGGCTCGATTTCGTGTTCACCGGCTGGGGCGACAAGTTCGAGGCCAGCCTCGACGATGCCATTCCCGCTGGCCTGTCGGCACTGCCGCAGTTTGCCCATATTCCGCGTCAGCGTGTGGACTTCGCCCTCGAGGGCGGTGCCGTCGAAACCGATGGCAAGGGCACGCTGTTGTCGACCTGGACCTGCATGGTGCGCCGGCATCCGGGCAAGTCGCGCAGCGAAGTCGAGAAGATCCTCGGTCAGACGCTGGCACTGGACCGCTTCCTGTGGCTCGAACATGGCGAACTGGCGGGCGACGACACCGATGCCCACATCGATACGCTGGCGCGCTTCGTGTCGCCAGAGCGCATCGTCTATCAGGGCTGCGAATCGCCTTCCGATGAGCACTACCGGGCCTTGCAGGGCATGGCCGGCGAGCTGGAGGCAATGAACGCGCGCAGCGGACGTCCCTTCGAGCTGTTCCCCTTGCCTTTTGCACCCCCCATCCATGCCGACGATGGTCGCCGGCTGGCAGCCTCCTATGCCAACTTCCTGATCATCAACGGCGCGGTACTGATGCCGGGCTATGATGTGGACACGGATCTCGACGCCGCCGAAGTGTTGCAGGCGGCCATGCCCGATCACGATGTCATCATCGTGCCCTGTCGCCCTCTGATCGAACAGAACGGCAGCCTGCATTGCATCAGCATGCAGTTGCCGGAAGGAGTTGTGGTTTGAGTTCACCGTTGAAGGTAGCCCTGGTGCAGGATCGTGACCAGGGCAGCGTTGAAGCCAATCTCAAGCGGATCGAACAGCGGGTAGCCGAAGCCGCCGCCGCTGGCGCGCGTCTGGTGCTGCTGCAGGAACTGCACAACGGTGCCTATTTCTGCCAGCACCAGGATGTGAACGAGTTCGATCGCGCCGAAACCATTCCCGGGCCCAGCAGCGAGCGCCTCTCTGCGCTGGCGGCAAAGCTTGGGCTGGTGCTGGTTGCGTCGCTGTTCGAACGTCGCGCCGCCGGGCTGTATCACAACACCGCCGTGGTCTTCGACGCCGATGGCCGCATCGCGGGGCGCTACCGCAAGATGCACATTCCGGACGATCCGGGCTTCATGGAGAAGTTCTATTTCACGCCGGGCGACCTCGGCTTTGAGCCGGTGGACACGGCCGTCGGTCGATTGGGTGTGCTGGTCTGCTGGGACCAGTGGTATCCGGAAGCCGCACGCCTGATGGCGCTGGCGGGGGCCGAGATGCTGCTTTATCCCACGGCCATCGGCTGGGATCCGCGCGACGATCAGACCGAGCAGCAGCGTCAGCAGCAGGCCTGGATCATCAGCCAGCGTGGCCATGCCGTGGCCAACGGCCTGCCGGTGCTGAGCTGCAACCGCACCGGTTTCGAGGCCGACCCCACCGGCCTGGGTGCCGGTATCCAGTTCTGGGGACACAGCTTCGTGGCCGGGCCGCAGGGCGAGTTTCTGGCCACCGCCAGCAACGATCAGGATGAAGTTCTGCTGGCCGATGTAGACCTCAAGCGCAGCGAGGACGTGCGTCGGATCTGGCCCTTCCTGCGCGACCGACGCATTGACGCCTACGGCGATCTGACCCGGCGCTTCCGTACGCCCTGATTCACGCATGCCAGTCGGAACGAAGCCTGCTTGTAGCGATCGGCGACCGGTTCACATTGCCCGTTCCGAGGGCAACGTGACATGCTCCGCCACCCCAGAACCGACCATCAGCGCAGCCGCGCGGGAATGACTCCACCTTGACTCCAGATTCCAACGCTGCCGCCGATACCCCCACCGATTACAGTGCCTTCGACGGCCAGCCGCTGATCGAAGTGCGCGTGGGTGATATCGATTACACCCTGCTCGGCACGGCGCATGTCTCCAAGGCCAGCGTCGACGCCGTGCGCCATCTGATCGGCAGCCGTGACTTCGACCTGGTCACCGTCGAACTGGACGAGCATCGTCATCACTCGCTGCTGAAACCGGACGACTGGCGCAGTGTCGATCTGTTCAAGATCGTCAAGGACGGCAAGGCCGGCATGTTGGCCGCCAATCTGGCGCTGGGCGCCTACCAACGGCGGCTGGCCGAACAGTTCGGCGTGGAACCCGGCGCGGAGCTAAAGGCAGCCTGCCTGAGCGCCGCAGAACACGGCACGCCGGTCGAACTGATCGACCGCGATGTCGGTGTCACCTTGAAGCGCGCCTATGCCGCGGTCGGCTTCTTCGACAAGATGAGCATCGTTGGCGGTCTGGTGGCCAGCGCCATCAGCAGCGACGAGATCACCGAGGCCGATATCGAGAAACTCAAGGAAGGTGACATCCTCACCAACACCTTCGATGAGTTCGCGCGCCAGAGCAAGCCGTTGCACCATGCGCTGATCGTGGAGCGCGACCGCTACATGGCCGCACGCCTGCGCGAAGTCAGCAAGCCGGGGCAGAAAGTTCTGGCGGTGGTTGGTGCCGGCCATCTGGCAGGTCTGGCCCGCGCGCTGGAAGGCAAGGATGCCGGCGACACCGAATCGCTGGACACGCTTAGGGCGCTGCCGGCGCCGAGCATCTGGCCGAAGCTGATCGGCTACCTGGTCATCGCCATTCTGATCGGTGGCTTTATCTGGGCCTTCAGCAAGGGCGCCGATGTCGGCCGTGATCTGGTGTCCTACTACGTGTTCGCCACCGGCGGTTTCGCCGCCTTGGGCGCATTGGTGGCGGGCGGGCACCCCTTGAGCCTGCTGGCCGCCTTCCTGTCGGCACCGCTGACCGTGCTGCACCCTGCCCTGGCTTCGGGCATGTTCAGTGCCGGTGCCGAGGTCTGGATACGCAAGCCGCGCGTCGCCGACTTTGAAGCGCTGCGCGATGACCTGAAACAGTGGCGTGGCTGGTGGAAGAACCGTGTCGCCCGCACCCTGCTGGTCTTTTTTCTGACCAATGCCTTCACCGGTATTGGTGTCTATCTCACCGGTATCGAATTATTCCGCAGGTTGAGCTGATGAGCCTTTTCTCCTTTCTGTCCAAACCCGCGTGGCAATCGCGCAACGCGGCCAAGCGCGCCGAGGCGGTCGCTCATTCGCGTGAACCGGCGCTGCTGCCCGAGCTGCCGCAGATCCTGCGCAATGACCCGGATGCATCGGTCCGCCGCGCCGCGCTGGAGCGAGTCGATGATCTGACGCTGGTCGCCGATCGCATGAGCAATGACGCCGATGCCGGCCTGCGCGAGCGCGCTAGGGCACGTCTGGTCGATCTGCTGGCCGGTAGCGCGCCGATTGCCGAGCGCCGCCGCGCCTTGGGACTGGTCGAGGAACAGGCATTGTTGGAACAGGTGGCCAAGCGCGCCCCGGAAGCCGAGTTGCGAGCGGCCGCGCTGGAGCGCTGCACCCGCCTGGGCTTCATTGCCGATCGCGTGCTCGAAGACAGTGATGCCGAGCTGCGACTGGCCCTGCTGACGCGGGTCACGGCGACGCAAACCCTGGAGCGTCTGGCCGCGCATGCGCGCACCCGCGACAAGCGCCTCTATCGGGCCATTCGTGAACGCCTGGATGCCGACAAGTACGCCGCCGGAGAAGTCCAGGCCTTGATTGCCAAGGCCGAAGCCCTGTGCCTGAGCCTGGAGCAACAGCTGCGTCATCCCGATGCCGCCACCGCCGAGATGGTGGCCAAGGCCGAAGGCGACTGGCCGGCTCTGCGCACGAAGATCGACGAGCGCTTTGATCGCCGATTCGAAGGCGCGGTGCAAACATTGAAGGCGGCGCTCCACGCCATTTCCCACATCGGTGAGGAAACACCGGCAGCGGAGGCTGCCGACGAGGCTGCCACGGCATCGCCGGAGCCCGCAACGGAATCACTGCCTGTCATGGCCGAAGCCGTCGCTGCCGCCCCGGACACACGCCTCGCGGATCTGTGCGCCCGCGCCGAAGCTCTGGACGACTCCGTACCTGCAGCCGATCTGGATGCGCTTGAACGCCGCTGGCACAACGCCTGGCAAGACAGCTCGGGTATCGTCGACGCGGAAACACTGGAAACGACGTTCCGGTCGCGGATGGCAACATTGCGCGAGCGCATCAAGGCTCAGGATGCCGCACTGGATGAGGCCAGGAAACTGGCCCTGACGGCCATCGAGAAGGCCGCAAAGGCCGTGGAAGATGGCCAGCTCAGCGCCGCCCGCGCCGCCCGCGCCGAGGCTCGCAGCGCCATCGATGCCCTCCCCGCCAGCGCCGCCCGTGCCTTCAATCGACAACTGTCGGAGCTGGAACCGGGCATCGAAAAACTGTCGCGCTGGCAGCGCTGGTCCGACAACAAGGTGCGGCTGCGCCTGTGCGAGGACATAGAGGCCCTGATCGGCAGTGGCATGCATCCCGACGCATTGGCCAACCGCGTTGCCGAGCTGAAGCAGGCCTGGAAGCGCATTGATGACAGCGAAGCCGATCCCGGCGCACCGGTGACCGAATCCGGTCTGGCCAAGCGCTTCCGTTTCCTCTGTCACAAGGCGCTGGAACCGGCACGCGGCTATTTCGAGAAACGCAAGGAAGTGCGTGGCAAGCGCAGCGAGGATTTCGGCGCGTTCATCGAGCGCGCGCGCGCTGAATTGGCTGCAGAGAGCACCGAAGTCAGTCAACTGGTCACGCTGAAACGTGAAGCTGGCGATCGTTTGCGCCGCGCCGACGAAGTGGATCCGCGTCAGCGCGGCGAAATCGGAAAACAGCTGAAGCAACTGATGGAGGCCTGCTCGGCCGCCATTGACGCCCGCTTCAACGCCGTCGCCGAGGAGAAGCAGAAACTCATCAATCAGCTGCGGCGGCAGCTGGCTCATGCCGAACTCGACGCGGCACTGGATCTGGCCAAATCCGCGCAAAAACGCTGGCAGACGCTGGGCAAAGGCTCACACAAGACCGATCAGGCCTTGTGGCAGGAATTCCGCGAACTGGTCGATCCACTGTTCAACCAGCGCAATGAAGAGCTGAAGGCGGTCGATGCCGAGCGCGATGCCGAGCGCGCCTCGGCGCAGGCCTTGATCGACGAACTCAAGACCGTGGTCGAGGGTGAACTCGATGCCACCCATGTCGAGGCCCAGATCGAGCGTATCGAGTCGGCCTGGCGCGCCGACCCCAAACGTCCGAGAGAACTCGAGCGCAGCTTCGATGCCGCTGTGGCCCGGGCGCAGAAGAGCGCCGCGGAACGACGCGCTGCCGAACTCGGCGCCCGCGAGCAACAGGCCGTGACGCTGGCGCAGACGCTCGACGGAATCGAGGCAGACTGGTTGCAGGGCGCGGACGTGACTGCAGGGCTGACCGAGGTCCAGAGCGCGCTGGCTGGCTTGGACAGCACTTTGGTCAGCAGCCTGGGCACGCGACTGACTCGACTGACGCAGGCCAGCGATGACGGCCGCCGGCAACTGACCTCAGCGCAGTTGGCCGAGGCCGAGAAGTTGCTGCTGGAGTACGAGTTTCTGGCAGGCGTGGATTCGCCAGCCGAGCAACAGGCCGCACGCATGAATTTGCAGGTGGAGAAACTGTCTGCGCGCATGAGCAGCGGTCAGTCGACCGACCCCAAGACCGAACGCGCCGCCCTGGACATGCGCTGGTGGTCGACCGGACCGATCAGCCTCGAGGACCGTGAGCGCCTGGCTGCACGCCGGCAGCGCGCGCTGGAGGCCTTGGGCGGATAGCTCGATTTCACGATCTCTTGAAATTGGACCTGTCCTGCCGGACCATGTCGGCAACGTCCGAATTGGCCGTCGCCGGGAGGTTGTGTGCCGCAACGCGAACGCCGACAAGGGCAGCAGCCGCCACCCAGCCGGGTGCTCGAGCGCCTGCTCAACCCCTCCCAGATCGAAACCCTGCGCAGCCTGGAGCATTTTGGCTGGGAACTGAAATACGTCCGCAAGCCCATGTTTCAGGAAGCCGTACCGATCGTTCTCGACGGTGACCGCAAGCACTTTGCGGTGATCGAGACCGACGGCCGATTGAACGAGAGCCCGCCTTTCAAACTTCGGCCCTGACTGGGGAAGCGCCGGTTGTTGGTTGTTGGTTGTTGGTTGTTGGTTGTTGGTTGTTGGTTGAGAGTCCGGTAGATCGGGATTCCCGTCAGTAACCTGTGTATGCGTCATTGCGAGCCACCTGTGTCGACCCGATGCTGCG